>NZ_JBELMH010000016.1:0-6670 GCF_042096055.1 Citreimonas sp.
CGTAGACGCCCGTCAGCACGCGCGAGAAGAGCTGCCCCTGCATCAGCTGCCCGAACTGCGAGTTGTACGCGCCGAGGTTCGAGAGGTTGTGCAGCCGGTATGCGGTGATGCGGTTGTTCTCGTCGAAGGCCATCTCGGCCATGGTCACCAGATCGCGGCCGGCGTTGTCCGACAGCATCGCTTCGGACCGGTCCGAGAACCAGCGCACCGGCCGGCCCAGCTTCATCGCGGCATGGGCCACGGCGAAGTATTCCGGGTAGGGCATCGTCTTGGTGCCGAAGCCGCCGCCCACGTCTGGCGTGGTCACATGAACCTGCTCTCGGTCGAGGTGCAGCATGCGCGACAGCTGCTCCTTCATGCCCCAAACGCCCTGCCCGCCGAAGGCGAAGTGCAGCCGGTCGCCGGACCATTCGGCGTAGGCCGCGCGCGGCTCCATCGGGTTCGAGATGATGCGGTGGTCGGTCACTTCCAGCCGCACGACGCGGGCGGCGCTCTCGATCGCCTTGGCGGTCGCGGCCTCGTCGCCGATGCCGAAGTCGAAGGCGCGGTTGTTCGGCGCCTCGGGGTGGATCGCGTGGTTCGAGGGGCCGAGTTCGGTGCAGACGGGCAGGTCGTCGTAGTCGAAGACGATCAGCTCGGCCGCGTCGCGCGCCTGTTCTAGCGTGTCGGCGATGACCATGGCGACCGGTTCACCCACGAAACGCACGCGCCCCTCGGCAAGCGTGGGCCGCTTGGGCGATGCCGCGGACGAGCCGTCGCGGTTCTTGGTCAAAACGGCGTTCATCGCAGTGTCGAGCCCTGCGTCGAGCATCTTCTGCCCGGTCAGCACCAGATGCACCCCCGGCGCCTCTTCGGCGTCGGCGGTGTCGAGCGTCGTGATCTCGGCATGGGCCACCGGCGAGCGCAGGACATAGGCGCGCAGCGCGTCCGCCGGCGCGATGTCGTCGACGTAGCGCCCTGCCCCGGTCAGAAAGCGCAGATCCTCGACCCGTGCGACCGACTGGCTTTTACCGAACTTTTCCATGCGTTTCCCTCCGCGACCCCGTCGCGGCGGACCTTAGACGGCGCGGCGCCGGTGTCCAGTGCTTGCCGGCGCGGCAACGCGGGTCGTGCCGTAGCCGTTGAAACGCGTGACCAGACTTGCGGCATAGGCACCCATCCCGCCGATGATCACGTGGTCGCCCTCGCGCAGGTCCTCGGGCAGCGGCAGGGGCGCGGGCAGCATGTCGAGCGAATCGCAGGTCGGTCCGAAGACGCGCCACGGTACGGCGGCGCCGCGTCGGGGCCGGCCGTCCGAATCCACGACCGCGATCCGGTCGGTCGCGGGCAGGTCGCGCCATTCGCCCAGCGCGCCGTAGAGCCCGTCGTTGAGGAACAGCGTGCGCCCGTCGACGGCCTTGATGCGCAGCACCAGTTGCGCCGCGTCGGCGGCCAGCGCGCGGCCCGGCTCGCACACCAGCGGTGGGGGCGTGTCGAAGGCGGCGCGTGCGGCCTGTGCGATGGTGTCGAAGTGCCCCTGCAGCGTCGGCGCGTCGCCCGCGCGGTGCGACGGGAACCCGCCACCGACGTTGAGGCGCGTCAGCGGCACGCCCGCGCGACGCGCGATGTCGGCGGCGGCGGCGATGTAGCGGGCCCAGGGCTCGGCGCCCTCGCATTGCGTGCCCGGGTGAAAGGTCAGCGACGGCTTGCCGCCGCGCTCGGCCACGAGGCGCAGCAGGGCGACCGCGATATCCAGCTCGGCGCCGAACTTGGCCCCGAAATCGTAGGCGGCGCCGGTCACCGGCAGCTTGAAGCGCACGGCGATCTCGTCGCCCGCGATATCGCCCAGCTTGTCCAGCTCGCCTGGGCGGTCGACCGACCAGCTGGCGATGCCGTGTCGGCGGGCGACGGCGATCTCGGCCGGCGAGCGGATCGGGTTGTGGTAATGCAGAGCGGCGCCGGGCGCCGCGTCGCGCACCAGCGCCATCTCGGCGGGCGAGGCGACGTCGAAGGCGGTGATCCCCGCGCGGTGCAGGCCGGCAATGACGGCCGGCGCGGGGTTGGCCTTGACCGCGTAGGTGACGAGGCCGGGAAAGCCGGTCAGGAAGACACGCGCCACGCGCGCGAGCGCTTCGGCAGCGTGGCGGAAGTAGGGCGCATCGTCGTCGAGCGCGGCGGCCGCGTCGGCGGCCGCGTCGGTGTCGTGAAAGAGATGCCTGCTGTCGCCCGCCATGACCTGCTCCTGTCGTTTGGGTCGCTTTCCACCAAGGTGACGCGGAATTCGCTCGGATTCGCGCGGCGGATCGACCAATATGACGGAAATGAACGACAGAACGGCGGGGTTCCCTTGCAGATCGACGAAACTGACCGCGCGCTGATCGCCGCACTGTCGGACAATGCCCGCCTGCCGACCGCCGATCTGGCGCGCAAGCTAGGGCTGGCGCGGTCGACGGTGCAGGCGCGGCTGGACCGGCTGGTGGCGCGCGGCGCGATCGCGGGCTTCACCATCAGGCGGGGCGCAGCCCTGCGCGCACCGCTGCGCGCGACCGTCCTGATCAGCGTCGAGGCGCGCGCTACCCCCGCGGTGCTGTCGCGGCTGCGGGCCATGCCGGTGGTCGAGACGGTGCACACCACGTCAGGCCGCGTCGACATGATCGTGCAACTGTCCGCCGACACGACCGAGGAACTGGACGCGACCCTGGACCGGATCGGCGAGGCGCAGGGGGTGCGGTCGTCGGAAAGCCTGATCCACCTCAGCACGAAGATCGAGCGCACCGCGCGCGGCTAGAAAGTCCGGGAAAGACTGGGGGCGGTGCGGTCCTCGCGCCGACTGCTGGATCAGCGGCGGGCGTCGCCTCCGGCTTCGCCGTCCGCATCGTCATGGATGCCATGCGCCGAGAACAGCGGCCCCTGCAGGATGAAGAAGGCGAAGACCGCCAGCGGCAGGCCGAAGGTCTCGAAATAGACCCAGGTCTCGGTCGCGAAGAAGCGCCAGACGATCTCGTTCGCGGCCGCCAGCGCGAAGAACAGCCACATCACCCGGCGTGTGAGGATGCGCCAGCCCTCGTCGCGCATGGGCATGAGTTCTTCCATGACGTATTGCAGCCAGGATTGCCGGCGCAGCAGGCCCGCCGCCAAGAGGCCGCCGAACAGCAGGTAGATGATCGTCGGCTTCATCTTGATGAAGCGTTCGTCGTTGAGCCAGACCGACAGCCCGCCGAAGATCACGATCACGATTGCGGTGAACGCCTGCATCCGGCTGAGCCGCCCGGTCAGCGCCCACAGGACGCCCATCGCCAGCAGGAAGATCGGGATGAAGACCGCGGTGACGACGATGAAGCCGTCATATTCCGTGCCACCCCAAGTGTAGACCTCGTCCTTGAGCCACAGATAGGCGACGAAGAAGCCGATCACCGGGCCGAGTTCGAGCGCGCTCTTGAGCGCGGGATGGATCTTGCGGTCTGCCATGCGTGTCTCCCGTTTGGGGCTAGTTAGGCCGCGGAGCGCGTCGGCGCAATGCTAGCCGCCCATCTCGACCACGACGGCACCCAGCGCGATCAGCGCCATCAGCGCGATGCGGCGGGGGCCGACGGTCTCGCGCAGGACCAGCCAGCCGATGATGGCGGCGAAGACGGTCGAGGTCTCGCGCAGCACGGCGGCCTCGCCCACCTGGTCGAGGCGCGTGGCCAGCATGATCGAGCCGAACGAGAAATACGCGACGAACGCGCCGATGACGCCGCGTCGCAACAGCGGCCAGGGTTCGGGCCGCTCGCCGCTGCTGCGCAGGCGCCAGAGCGCCACCAGCGGCATCAGCCAGCCGTCGACGACGAAGAACCACGCCAGGAACGTGAACGGATCGGCCGTCGCGCGGATGCCGAACGCGTCGTAAGTGGTGTAAAGCGCGACGAACACGCCGGTGGCCACCGCGAGCGCCAGCGCCGAGGGCAGCTTGGCGCGGTCGACCTCGAGAAAGATCAGGTTGTAGACCGCAAGGCCGAAGATTCCCGAGACGAGGATCGCGACGCCCAGCCACTGCATCGCGCTATAGGATTCGCCGAAGAACAGGATCGCGCCGATCATCGCGAAGAGCGGCCCGGTGCCGCGCACGACCGGGTAGACCACGGTGTAGGCGCCCTGGGTGTAGGCGGCGGCCTGCAGGAACTTGTAGGCCGCGTGGATCACGAAGGCGCCGGCGAAAATCGGCCACATGTGCGGCTCGGGCCAGGGCACGAGGAAGAGTGCCACCGGCAGCGCGATCAGGCCGTAGCAGCCGTCGATGGCACCACGCGACAGCCAGGGGTCGTGCTTGCCCTTCTGCAGCGCGCCGAACGCCGCGTGCAGGAAGGCCGCCAGAAGCGCGAGGCACAGCGCGACGGTCTGGCCAGTCTCGGTGCCCTCGATGGAGATCAGCCATTCGCTCATGCGGCGGGCTCGCTTGGGGGCTCTGCCCCCTTCCACCCTGACGGGCGGCCTCCCCCGGGATATTTCCGGAGAGAAGAAGCCGGCGCGGCGGCGCGCGCAACCCTCATGCGGCGCGATCTTCGGCGGCGAGGCCGGTCAGCGCGGCGGCGAATTCCTCGGGGTCGAAGGGGGCGAGGTCGTCTATCTGCTCGCCCACGCCGATCGCGTGAATCGGCAGGCCGAAGCGGTCGGCCAGCGCCACCAGCACGCCGCCCTTGGCGGTGCCGTCGAGCTTGGTCATCACGAGGCCCGACACGTCCGCGAGCTTCTGGAAGGTCTCGACCTGGTTGAGCGCGTTCTGGCCGGTGGTGGCGTCGAGCACCAGCAGCGTGTTGTGCGGCGCGTCGGGGTCCTTCTTGCGGATCACGCGGACGATCTTGGCCAATTCCTCCATCAGGTCGGCGCGGTTCTGCAGACGACCGGCGGTGTCGATCATCAGCAGATCCGCGCCCTCGGCCTGTGCCTTGCCCATCGCATCGTAGGCGAGGCTGGCGGGGTCGGATCCTTCGGGCGCGGTGAGCACCGGCACGCCCGCGCGGTCGCCCCAGACCTGCAGCTGCTCGACCGCCGCGGCGCGGAACGTGTCGCCCGCGGCGATGACCACGGACTTGCCCGCTGCGCGGAACTGGCTGGCGAGCTTGCCGATCGTCGTGGTCTTGCCCGAGCCGTTGACGCCGACGACCAGCACCACCTGCGGGCGCTTGGGATAGATCGGCAGCGGGCGGGCGACGGGCTCCATGATGCGGGCGATCTCGGCCGCCAGAAGCGTCTTGATCTCGTGCACCGACAGGCGCTTGCCGTAGCGGCCCTCGGCGATGTTGGCGGTGACGCGCAGGGCGGTCTCCACGCCCATGTCAGACGCGATCAGCAGTTCCTCGAGCTGCTCCAGCATCTCGTCATCGAGGGTTCGACGGACGACCGGCGCCGCATCCGCGCCGCGGAAGAGGCGGCCCAACAGGCCCGGCCGGGCCGGGGCGCGCGTATCCTCGTCGGGCGTGCGCGGCAGTTCCTCGGGGATGGCGGGCTGCACCGGGTCGCGCGGCTCCTCGCGCTCGGGCGGCGGCGCGGGCGGCACTTCGGGGGTCGGCTCGGGCTGCGGATCCCGCGGTTGCGGGACCTCGGGCGCGGGCGGGGATTCCGGTTCGGGCGCGGGCGGGATGTCGGGGGTTTCCGGTTCGCGCGGAGACGGCGCGTCGGCTTCGCCGTCGCCGTCCTGCACGATGGCGTCGAGCCCCTCGTCGAGCCGGGACGATGATTTGAAGAGCTTCGTCTTGAGCTTGCCGAAGAAGGACATGGGGATACCGCCTTGCCGTCGTTTCGCCTGAGTTAATACGCCGCGCCGGGATTTGAAAGCGCCTGCGCGGACGGGCGCGCGGCTGGACCGGCGGCGGCGAACCGGGATTTCCATGGTTTCGCCTTGGCCGGGGCACGATTCGCGCGTCTGGATCGGCATGCGCCGCGGGGGCGCGACGCGGCGGGGGCGGCATGCGCTTTGCAATCGTGACGATCGGAGTGACGGCACTGTTGGCGGCCGGCATCGTGCTGGGCGGGGCCTGGGCGGCGGTTGCGGCAGCCGTCATCACGGTCTTCGCCTGGGCACTGGACCGGATCGCGGCGCTGGCGGCGCCCGATCGCGTAGGGCAGGAATTCCCGTCCGGCGCAGCACTGTCGGTCGCGCTGGGCCTTGTGCATTTCCCGATCCTGTTCGGCGCGGTCGCTGCGTTGTCCGGCGCCGCTCACGACACGCTCGACAAGGTGCTGATCTTCGTGGCGGCGTCGCTGTTCATCGGCCAGGTCGGCAACGCCAACGCGCACGAGCTGATCCACCGCAAGGCGCGCGCACCGCGGCTGCTGGGGGTGGCGGTCTACGCGTCGATCCTGTTCGGGCACCACGCCTCGGCCCATCTTCGGGTGCATCACGTACATGCGGCATCGGACGGCGATCCGAACTCGGCGCGGCTGCACGAGGGGTTCTACCGCTACGCGCCGCGGGCCTGGGTCGGGTCGTTCCGCGCCGGATGGCGGGCCGAGCGGCGGCTGCGTGCGGGCCGCGGCCTGCACCCCTACTGGGGCTACGCGGCCGGGTCGGCGATGTCGCTGGCGCTGGCTGTGCTGCTGGGCGGCGGCGCAGGTATCGCGGCGCTGCTGGCGATCGCGCTTTACGCGCAGGCGCAGTTGCTGCTGTCGGATTACGTTCAGCATTACGGGTTGCGCCGGCAGCGGCGCGCGG
>NZ_JBELMH010000016.1:6770-46628 GCF_042096055.1 Citreimonas sp.
TTGCTGCTGTCGGATTACGTTCAGCATTACGGGTTGCGCCGGCAGCGGCGCGCGGACGGGCGGCTGGAGCCGGTCGGCGCGCGGCACAGCTGGAACGCGCCGCACGGCTTTTCGTCGGCCATGATGCTGAACGCGCCGCGCCATTCCGATCACCACGCGCGTCCGGCCCGCGCCTATCCGGGGCTCGAGCTTGACCGCGAGGCGATGCCGATGCTGCCGCACTCGCTGCCGGTGATGGCGGTGATCGCGCTGCTGCCGCCGCTGTGGTTCGGGGTGATGGACCACCGCGCGCGGGTCTGGTCGGGCGGCGCGGAAACGGCGCCGCCGGTACCTGTGGAACAACGGCATTAACGAAGCGTTCACCATGTGCTTCCCCTGCCCAGGGGATTTTGCCAAGGTGGGCGGCATGAAACACGCGCTTTCCCTGATCCTGAGCCTCGCCGCCGCCCCGCTAATGGCGGCCGACGGGATGTCCGCCGCCGAGTTCGAGGCCTATGTCGAGGACAAGACGCTGTATTTTGGCCTGAGCGGCCAGCCCTACGGGGCCGAACGCTACCGCGACGACCGGCAGGTGACGTGGTCCTTCCTCGATGGCGAGTGCAAGGACGGCTACTGGTACGAGGACGCCGGGCAGATCTGTTTCGTCTACGAGGACCGGCCCGACCCGCAATGCTGGGCGTTCTACCGCGAGGGCGACGGCCTGCGCGCTGAGTTCGCCGGCGATCCGACGTCGACGGTGCTGTACGAGGCGAATCAGTCCGACGAGCCGATGCTGTGCTACGGTCCCGAAGTGGGCGTCTGAACCAGTTTCAGGCCGCCGCCGGGGTCGCCGACATCGCGGCAAAGCCTTGGCGCAGAGCCTCGGCCATGGCGTGCACGATCTCGGACTTGCCGGCGCCGCAATAGAGGTTGACGCGCTGCAGCCCCAGATCGGGCAGCCCGCTGCCTGCGTCGATATAGGCCAGCTGCGGCGGTGCGTGGCCTTCGAGGCTGGTGGTCACCGCGAGATCTGCGCTGACCGTCGCCTCGACCGTGCGGTCGTTGTCCGAATCGACCGCCATCTCCCAGTCGATCCCCTTGGCGTCCAGCCGCGTGAGCGCGCCGGGCCGGAACCCGCAATAGCGGCAGAAGGCCAGCCGCAGCGGCCGGCCCTTCCACGCCTGCCCGTCCGGCGCGCCGATCCAGCGCAGCGGCACGCGGGCCAGCGTCTCGGCGCCGGGGCCGTTCGTGTCCTCGGTGGTCAGGATCACGTCGGCCTCGCCGCGCGCGAACGTCTTCTTCAGCTCGTTGGTGTAGGAACTGACCAGTTGCACCTTCACGCGGGGATGCGTGCGTTCCATCTGCTGCAGCACGCGCGGAATCACCGGGTAGACGATGTCGACCGGCACGCCGAGCACGATCTCGCCTTCCCAAGTTTGGTGGGTGAGGCGTGCGTAAGCCTCGTCGTTCAACGCGATCATCTTGTGCGCGTAGCCGAGAAGCTGCGCGCCGGCGGGCGTCAGGCTGATGCCCCGCCCCGAGCGTTCCAGAAGCTCGAGCCCCAGCAATTCCTCGAGCCGCTTCAGCTGCATCGACACCGCCGATTGCGTCAAATTGAGGAAGCCGGCGGCGCGGGTCACGCCCCCGGCTTCGGCGACCGCCGCAAAAGAGCGCAGGGTGGTGATGTCGAGGTTCCGCATTGATCACGATCCGTGATGGGTGACGTCAATAACATTCGTTTCACAAATGGACCACGGATTGGCATCTGGATCAAGGATAGAAATGACCTCTACCGCTTGCATCACGAAAATTGAAGGATTGCATCATGATCCGCACTGTCGCACCGACCGCGTTCATCCCCGCCTACCGGCCTTCGGGCAATTTCGGCCTGACCGTCCTGCGCTGGATCGCCGTGTCGCGCCAGCGGCGCGACCTTGCCGGGCTCGATGCCCGGGCGCTGAACGACATCGGTATCACGCCGGGCGAAGCGCACCGCGAAGCGGCGCGCCCGTTCTGGGACCTCGACGACTGATCGGCCTTTTACGCGTCCCTTTCGTCGCACCCCGGTCCGTCATGCTTGAATTACAGCGTCCGACATCCAATATGTCGGACATCCACCGCGCACGCGCGCGGAGGCGCTGAAAAACAGGCGCAACAGGGTTCGACAAGGAGGCTTTGATGGCTGAATACGACACGATCCGCACGGCTGGCGTCTCTGGCGCACGCGCCGAGCGGATCGACGCGGGTCTTCGCTCGCACATGAACAAGGTCTACGGCACGATGTCCGTGGGCATGCTGATCACGGCGCTTGCCGCCTGGGCGATCGCCGGTCTCGCGACCACGACCGATCCGTCGCAGGCCGTCGGGCAACTGGTCAACGGCTCGATGCTGACCGGCCTCGGCGCCGCGATCTATACCAGCCCGCTGCGCTGGGTGATCATGCTCGCCCCGCTGGGCTTCATCTTCTTCGGTTGGACGGCGCTGATGCGCAAGAGTTCGGCCGCCGGCGTGCAACTGGGCTTCTTCGTCTTCGCTGCGCTGATCGGCCTTTCGCTGAGCTCGATCTTCATCGTGTTCACGTCGTTCTCGATCGTGCAGACCTTCCTGGTCACGGCGATCGCGTTCGCGGGTCTGTCGCTTTGGGGCTACACCACCAAGCGCGACATCTCGGGCTGGGGGTCGTTCCTGATCATGGGCGTGATCGGCCTGGTCATCGCGATGATCGTCAACATCTTCCTGCAATCGCCGGCGATGATGTTCGCGATCTCGGCGATCGGTGTGCTGATCTTCGCAGGTCTGACCGCATGGCACACGCAGGAGATCAAGAACACCTACGTGGCGCACGCGGCCCACGGCGATCAGGAATGGCTGGACAAGGCGGCCTATGACGGCGCGCTGAGCCTCTACATTAGCTTCCTGAACATGTTCCAGTTCCTCCTGATGTTCATGGGGCAGCAGGAATAGCGGCCAAGCCGACGCACCAGACAAACGAAGGGCCGGTCGAAAGACCGGCCCTTTTCGTTTGTTCAGGTGAATTTTCTAGAGGTCCGTCGCCATCGCCACGCAGGGAAAGGCAACGCCGCCGGGCAAATCGAGCACCGTTTCGGCCTGCGCGGTGAAGCCCATGGCGGTGTAGAACGGCACCGCGTTGCGGGTGCTCTGGCACAGCATGCGGATCACGGCGGCACGGCGGGCCTGGCGCATGACATGATCGACCAGCGCGCTGCCGATCCCCATGCGCATGTGCGCGGGCTCGACCGCCACGTGGCGCATGTGGCCCATGCCCCGCAACCCGCGGCGGCCGCCCGGCGGCTCGAACGACCAGCCGGCCGCGCCGACGATGCGATCGGAGCGTTCCGCAACGAAGAAGTAGCCCGAGCGGATCAGCGCCGGCTGCGCGTGCCCGATGACCGGCAGCGCCGAAATCACCGCCGAGGGCGGGTAATCCCCCTTCAGAAGCGTCATGAAGCTGCGCTGGAACAGCCCGTCCAGCGCGGCGGCGTCGGCGATCGTGGCGGTACGGATGGTCAGCGTCTGGGACATGCGCGGAGAGTAGCACGCCGTGCGCCACAAGAAAGGGCCGCGCGGTGCTTCCGGCGGCCCTTTCTTGCATTCGGGATAAGATCAACGGGCGCGGACGCGCCCGGCCGTGCGGCTTACTTGATCTTGCCTTCCTTGTACTCGACGTGCTTGCGCGCGACCGGGTCGAATTTCCGGATGGTCATCTTCTCGGTCATCGTACGCGCGTTCTTCTTGGTCACGTAGAAGTGGCCCGTGCCCGCGGTCGAGTTCAGGCGGATCTTGATGGTGGTCGGCTTTGCCATTGTCGCTCTCCGTCGAACGCGCAGAGGGCCTGCGCGTGGAATCCATTGAACCCCGCCTTCTACGGACAACGGGTGCCGAGTCAACCGGTATTCCACCGGGCCGGCGGTATCGTGCGTGGAAGACCTGTAAGCCGGATCCTGTCCAGGGCTTGCGCCCTTGGGCGACCATTCATCTGGGCCGCGCGTCGCCGCGCGGCTCTTGCTGCCAACCCGGATCACTGAGGCTGAAGCGGCCCTGCCTTGCGGCGCGCGATCCCTATGCGGCATTGCTCCCGGTGGGGCTTGCCATGCGGGTCCTGTCGCCAGGCCCCCGGTGGGCCCTTACCCCACCGTTTCACCCTTACCCGTCACGCGTGACGGGCGGTCTGTTTTCTGTGGCGCTTTCCGTCGGGTTGCCCCGCCCGGGCGTTACCCGGCACCGGCGCTTCATCGAGTCCGGACTTTCCTCCGACACGGGACGGGCCCGCGCCGGCGGCCGCCCGGCCTTCCACGCAAGGGGCCGATAGACCTCGCGGCGGGGCGCGGTCAATGCAAATCGGCCCGCGCGCCGCCTCAGCCGCGATGTGCGGCGATCTGCATCCGGATCGCGGTGTCGTCGTAAAGCGTGAATTCCCGGCGCAGGCCCCACGGGCCGAATTCGGCATGGCTGATGCCCATCACGTGCACCTCGGCGCCCGAGGGCGCGCCGAACGCTCCCCAGCCGTCGTGCCGGCCCTGCAGCGACCAGCGGATCGCGGCGCGCGGCGGCAGCAGCGGCTCTTCCATGCCGATGCGGTGGTGGATCGTGAACGTGGCCGACGGGAAGGACGCGCGCAGACCCAGCCAGAACGCCTCGGCCGCGTCCGGCGCGTGCGCCGTCGTGCCGCCGGGATAGGCCAGCGTGCAGGCGCGGTCGTACTGGTCGGGGATGGCCGAGTAGGCGCCCTGCATCACGTGGTCGAGAAGGTCGGAGAAGGCGGTGCCCCAGTGGTTGTCGTTGCCCTGCCCGGTATAGGGGCCGGGGTCGTCGATCGCCGGCCGGAAGGGCTGCGTCTCGGGGTCACGCGCATCCGCGCGGCGGGCCGCCCAGTCATCGGGGTCAAAGCTCAGCTGCGCGAGGATCGCGGCGGTGTCCGCAACCTGCCAGGCGTCGCTGATTCGGTTGTCCTTGGCATAGCTGTCGGTCAGCATGCGCCACGCCAGCAGCCGACCGGAGGGCGGGCCATACAGCCCCGCGCCCGCATGCCGCCCCTGCGCCAGAAGCCGCTGCGAGCCCAGCATCCCCACCTGCGGCGTGCCCGACCAGATCACGTCCTCGGACAGCAGGCGCATTCCCGGCAGCGCGGCCAGCACCGGCAGGATCGATCCTGCGACGCCGGTCTCGCCGTGCAGCAGGCCGCCGGCGTCGCGCAGCGTGACCTGGGGATGGTAAAGTTCCGCCAGCCTGCCGGCGAGGCGGCGCTCTTCCCAGATCTCGCGGCTGACCGCCATGAGATAATCCGGATAATCCTTGAACCTCGGATCGAAACCCTTCACCGCGTTTCCCTTCATGCGTGTCGCGGGCTTCTGTGACATCCCGGGCGGCGTCGGGCAATGGTCCAGACCGTCAGTCGCCGATCCCCGCGATCGCCTCTTCCACCAGTGCCAGACATTCGGGCGTCGAGAAGCGGTGATCGGCGCCCTTGACCAGGCTCAGCCGCACGTCGGCACCGTCGATGTGATCCAGCAGCGCCAGCGCCGTCTCGCGCTTCACCGCCTCGTCCTCGGTGCCCTGCAGCAGGCGTACCGGCCACGGCATCGGCAGCGGCTTGCGCAGCACAAGGTTTTCTCGCCCATCCTCGATCAGCTTGCGCGTGACGATGTAGGGATCCTCGTAGGCCGAGGGTTGCTCGATCCCGCCCTGCTCCATCACCGCGCGGCGTTCGGCGTCCGAGAAGCCGGCCCAGAACCCATCCTCGGTGAAGTCGGGGGCGGCGGCGATGCCGACGAAACCCGCCACGTTCAGCCGCTGCGAGAGGATGCAGGCGATCCAGCCGCCCATGGACGAGCCCACCAGGATCACCGGTCCGTCGGTCGCGTGGCCGATCACCGCCTCGGCGTCGGCGGCCCAGTCGCCGATGCAGCCGTCCTCGAACACACCGCCTGACTGGCCGTGCCCGGCATAGTCGAGCCGCAGGAAAGCGCGGCCCTGCGCCTTGGCCCAGGCCTCGAGATGCACCGCCTTGGTGCCCTCCATGTCCGAGCGATAGCCGGACAGGAAGACGATGCAGGGCCCCTGCCCCGGCGTGTGGACATAAGCGAGGCGGTCGCCGCGTGGCCCATGGATCGTGGATGGCATGCTGTCCCTTGCTGTCCCGGTGCCGGATGCGCGCCACCCTACAAGCCGCGGCCGCGATGCCAAGGGGGCCGTCGCCGCGCCGCGCTTGACAGGCCGACACAGGCCGGTCAAACCGCGCGGACACATAACCCGCAACCGGGCGTTCCGTGGGCGCCAAACCGACGAGGAGCAAGGCCGATGGCCCCTGATTCCGCTTCCCCCCAGATCACCGTAACCTTTCCCGACGGCAATGCGCGGCCGTTTCCGGCCGGCGTGACCCCCGCCGACATCGCGGCCGAGATTTCCAAGTCGCTGTCCAAGAAAGCCGTGTCCGCCATGGTCGACGGCGTGCACTGGGACCTGCAATGGCCCATCGACCGTGACGCCACCGTCGCGATCAACACGCTGTCCGACGAGGACGCGGCGCTGGAGCTGATCCGGCACGACCTGGCCCACGTCATGGCGCGCGCCGTGCAGGAGATCTGGCCCGACACCAAGGTCACGATCGGCCCCGTCACCGACAAGGGCTGGTTCTACGACTTCGACCGGGCCGAGCCGTTCACGCCCGAGGATCTCGGCAAGATCGAGGCGCGGATGAAGGAGATCATCGCCGCCCGCGATCCGGTGCGTACCGAGGTCTGGGACCGCGACCGCGCCATCGCCCACTACGAGAAGCTGGGCGAGCCCTACAAGATCGAGCTGATCGACCGCATTCCGGCCGAGGCGCCGATCCGCATGTACTGGCACGGCGATTGGCAGGACCTGTGCCGCGGCCCGCACCTGCAGCACACCGGCCAGCTTCCGGCCGATTCCTTCAAGCTGATGAGCGTGTCGGGCGCGCACTGGTTCGGGCAGACCGACCGGCCGATGCTGCAACGCATCACCGGCGTCGCCTTCCGCAACCGGCAGGAACTGAAGGACCACCTGAATTTCCTCGAGGAAGCCGCGAAGCGCGACCATCGCAAGCTGGGCCGCGAGATGGACCTGTTCCACATGCAGGAGGAAGCGCCCGGCCAGGTCTTCTGGCACCCGAACGGCTGGACGATCTACACGCAACTGCAGGACTACATGCGCCGCAAGCAGCGCGCCGGCGGCTATCGCGAGATCAACACGCCGCAGGTCGTCGACCGCAAGCTGTGGGAAGCCTCGGGTCACTGGGACAAGTACCAGCACCACATGTTCATCGTCGAGGTCGACGAAAGCCGCGACGGCGAGAACGACGACGCCAGCGCGAAAAGCAACGCCCACACGCGGATCAACGCGCTGAAGCCGATGAACTGCCCCTGCCACGTTCAGGTGTTCAACCAGGGCCTGAAATCCTATCGTGACCTGCCGCTGCGGCTGGCCGAATTCGGGTCCTGCGCGCGGTTCGAACCGTCGGGCGCGTTGCACGGCATCATGCGCGTGCGCGGCTTCACCCAGGACGACGCGCACATCTTCTGCACCGAGGACCAGATCCAGGAGGAGTGCGCCCGCTTCATCGACTTCCTCGCCGGCGTCTACCGCGAGCTCGGCTTCCCCGAGTTCGAGATCCGCTTCGCCACGCGCCCCGAAAAGCGTGTCGGTTCGGAAGAAAGCTGGGACTACGTCGAGAACGCGCTCGAGAACGCGATCAAGGCGGTGGGCCGCGACTACGTGCTCGAACCCGGCGATGGCGCCTTCTACGGGCCGAAGCTCGACTTCTACCTGACGGACGCGATCGGCCGGGTGTGGCAGTGCGGCACCTTCCAGGTGGACCCGAACCTGCCCGAGCGTCTGGGCGCGTCCTACGTGGCGCCGGACGGCGAGAAGAAGCGCCCGTTCATGCTGCACCGCGCCTGCCTGGGGTCGTTCGAGCGCTTCATCGGCATCCTGATCGAGGAGCATTCCGGCAAGCTGCCCTTCTGGCTGGCGCCGCGGCAGGTGGTCGTGGCCTCGATCACCTCGGATGCCGACGAATACGTGCAGGACGCGGTGGCGCAGCTGCAGAAGGCGGGCATCCGCGCCGAGGCCGACCTGCGCAACGAGAAGATCAACTACAAGGTGCGCGAGCATTCGGTCGGCAAGGTGCCGGTGATCCTGGCCGTTGGCCACCGCGAGGTCGAGGAGAAGACCGTCACCGTGCGCCGGCTGGGCGAGAAGCAGACCTCGGTCGTGCCGCTGGCGGACCTGGTCGCCGATCTGGCCAAGGACGCGACGGCGCCCGACCTGCGCTGAACATTTGGCGCCGCCGGACGGACGTTCGGCGGCGCACTTGCTCGCTGGCTAAAGGGGCTCTGCCCCCGCGCCTGCGGCGCTCCCCCGGGATATTTTCAGAGAGAAGAAAGCGCGGCGGGCCTAGACGACGCCCATCTCGGCCTGCGCCGCCTTGTCCCAGCCCAGCACCATCCGGCTGCCGTCGACGATCAACGGGCGTTTCATCAGCGTCGGGTGATCCTCGATCAGGTCCAGCGGCGGGCGCGCGCGCTCGGCCTCGGGCAGGCCGCGCCACGTGGTCGAGCGGGTGTTGAGCAGCCGGTCGCCGAAGCGGTCCTGCGCCGCGACCACGACGTCGCGCGGCACGCCGTCGCTGCGCACGTCGACGAAATCGGCGTCGGGAAGCGCCTTGCGCGCCTTGCGGCAGGTGTCGCAGCTGGCCAGTCCGTAAAGGATCATCGCATTCTCCCTCGTTTTTCCGCCGGGATACGCCGGCGGCGTGCGAAAGGCGAGACGGCGCGGCGCGTTGAAACGCGCGACACGCCGGCGTGAGCGTTGGCACCTTGTCTTTGCACGCCCGCTCTGGTTCCCCATACTGGCGCCGCCACGTCAGGAGACCCCGTGTGACCGCCCGTTCAAGGACCCTGCCACGCCCCGGCCCGTTTGCCGCCGGAGATGCCGCATGATCGACGCTGCGATCCTGCCATTGCAGCGCCGGGCCCTGCAGCCGGCGGCGGTGTGGCTGGCGGCGCGGGGTGTCTCGCCCGACAGAATCACGCTGGCGGGCTTCGCTCTGGGTCTGGCCGCAATTGTCGCGCTGGCATTCGGAGCGTTCGGGATCGCGCTGCTGCTGATCGCGCTGAACCGGTTGTGCGACGGGCTGGACGGCGCGGTGGCGCGGCTGACGACGCCAACCCGGCGCGGCGCGTTCCTCGACATCGCTTTGGACTTCGTCTTCTACGCGCTGGTGCCGCTGGGCTTCGCGCTGCACGCGCCCGAGACCAACGCCCTGCCTGCTGCAGCGCTGATCGCGGCCTTCGTCGGGACGGGGTCGTCCTTTCTGGCCTTCGCCGCCGTGGCGGCGCAGGCGTCCGAGGCGGGCCGGACCGCGCCGCGCTATCCGACCAAGGGTATCTACTACCTCGGCGGGCTGACCGAGGGCTTCGAGACGATCGCGGCTTTCGTGCTCATGTGCCTGTTTCCGGACGCTTTTCCCGTCATCGCGCTGGCCTTCGCCGCGGCTTGCGCCATATCCACCCTGTTGCGCTGGCGGCAGGGCTGGATCGCCTTCGCCCCCGACTGAACCATCTGACGCTAGGAGAGCCCGCATGCGCCTGACCCTGACCACCGCCCTTCTGACCGCCCTCGCCCTGCCGGCGGCCGCGCAGGACTGGCAAGAGATCCTGGACGAGGCGCGCGGGCAGACCGTCTACTGGAACGCCTGGGGCGGCGACGGGCGCACCAACGCCTTCATCGAGTGGGTCGGCGAACGGACCGAGGAACTGTATGGCGTGTCGGTCGAGCACGTGAAGCTGTCGGACACGGCCGAGGCGGTGACGCGGGTGGTGTCGGAGAAGGCCGCCGGAAGGGACGATGACGGCTCGGTCGACCTCATCTGGATCAACGGGCCGAACTTCCTGACCATGAAGGATCAGGATCTGCTCTACGGGCCGTTCGTGTCGGACCTGCCCAACAGCCAGTATGTCGACCTCTCCGCGGATGCGCCCGCCGCGGTCGACTTCACCGAGCCGGTCGAGGGCATGGAAAGCCCGTGGCGACTGGCCAAGTTCGTGTTCATCCACAATCAGGCTCGGGTAGACGCGCCGCCCGCCTCGATGGCGGCGATGGTCGACTGGGCCGAGGCCAATCCCGGCCGTCTGACGCATCCGGACCCGTCGAACTTCATGGGCGCCACGTTCCTCAAGCAGGCGCTGATCGAGCTTGCGCCGGACCGCTACGCGCTGCAGCAGCCGGTCACCGACGAGGCGTGGCAGGCGGCGGCGGAGCCGCTGTGGGCGTGGTACGACGCGCTGCGCCCGAACCTGTGGCGCGACGGCGAAAGCTTTCCGGAAAACGAATCCGTGCAGCACCAGTTGCTGAACGACGGCGAGGTTGACATCTCGATGGCGTTCGACCCGGCGGCCGCCGCGTCGCTGATCCAGCAGGGCCTGCTGCCCGAAACCGCGCGCGTCTTCGTCCCCGACGAGGGCAGCCTGGGCAATGTCAGCTTCGTCGCGATACCCTACAACGCCGCCCACGCCGAGGGCGCGATGGTGGTGGCGAACTTCCTGCTCGCGCCTGAAACGCAGGCGCACATGCAGAACATCGAGGTGCTGGGCTCATACTCGGTGCTCGACCCCGAGACGCTGGACGCCGAGGCGCAGACCGCCTTCGACGCGCTGCCGGACGCGCCGGCGCTTCCCGCGCTCGATGAACTGGGCGACACGCTGCTCGAGCCGCACGCCAGCTGGATGACCCGTCTGACCGAGGCGTGGACCGAACGCTACACGCGGTGACCCGCGCGGGCGACGACATGCGCAAGATGCCCCGCCCCGAGGGGCGCGCGCTCCGGGCCGGGGTGTTGGCGGCTGTGGCACTGGGCCTGCTGCTGCCGATCGCCGCGGGGCTGTCGGAGACGTTGCGCGCCGCCTTCGGCCATTTCCCGACAATCGGAGCGACGGGGCCGAGCCTTGCGCCCTTCGCGGACCTGCTGGACGAGCCTGGAATCGGCCGCGCCGTGCTGCTGAGCCTGGGGACCGGGGTGGCGGCGACGGCGCTGTCGCTGGTGTCGGCGCTGGGGCTTTGTGCGGTGGCATATCACCGCCTGTCGGGCGCAAGCGGCGCGCGGCTGCTGGCGCCGTTCCTGGCGGCCCCGCACGCGGCGCTGGCAATCGGGCTGGCCTTCACCATCGCTCCGTCCGGCTGGATCGCGCGGGCGTTGGCGCCGCTTCTGGGCTGGGACCGCCCGCCCGACCTGGCGCTGGTGGGCGATCCGTGGGGCCTGGCGCTGATCGCGGGCCTGATCGTGAAGGAGATGCCGTTCCTCGTGCTGATGCTGCTGTCGGCGCTGACGCAGATCCCGCTGCGCGAGGCGATGGCGACGGGCCGCTCGCTGGGCTACGGGCGCGGGCTCGTATGGATGAAGGTGATCGTGCCGCAGGTCTGGCCACTGATCCGCCTGCCGGTAATGGTCGTTCTGGCGTATTCGCTGTCGATCGTGGACATGGCGCTGATCCTCGGGCCGTCGAATCCGCCGACGCTGGCGGTGATGCTGACGCGCATGTTTTCGGACCCGGACATCTTCAGGCTGCTGCCGGCCTCGGCGGGCGCGCTGGTACAGCTGGGGCTGGTTGTCGGCAGCTTCGCCGCGCTGTTGCTGGCCGAACGCGGCGCCCGCGCGGTGGGCCTGTGGTGGATCCGCGCGGGCGGGCGCGGCAGCTCGGCCGAGCCGCTGCTGCGCGGGGCGGCGGCGGCAGGCGCGGCGCTGCTGACGCTGGGGGCGCTGGCCATGGCGTCGCTGGTGGTCTGGTCGGTCGCCTTCCGCTGGCCATGGCCCGCGCCGCTGCCCGAAAGCTGGTCGTGGCGCGCGTGGCAGATGGCCAGCGGCGGCTGGGACAGCGCGGTGTTCAACACGCTGACGCTCGCCGGTTTAACGACGGTCGCCTCGCTGGTGCTGGCGATCGCGTGGCTGGAAGGCGAGGACCGCGCGCGCCGGGGCCGCGCCGGCTGGGCCGAGGCGCTGATCTACCTGCCGCTGCTGCTGCCGCAGATCGGGTTCCTCTACGGGCTGAACGTGCTGTTCCTGCGGTTTGGGCTGGGCGCGGACCTGTTCGCGGTTGCCTGGGCGCAGGCGCTGTTCGTCTTCCCCTACGTGATGATCACGCTATCGGCCCCGTGGCGCGCGCTCGACTCGCGGCTGCCGCGCGCGGCGGCGTCGCTGGGCGCGGGGCCCTGGCGGCGGCTGGTCGCCGTGAAGCTGCCGGTCTTGCTGGCGCCCTTGCTGACGGCGGCCGCGGTGGGCGTGGCCGTGTCGGTCGCGCAGTACCTGCCCACGCTGTTCATGGGCGCAGGGCGTGTCGCCACTCTGACGACCGAGGCTGTGACGTTGTCGTCGGGGTCGGACCGGCGCATCGCGGCGGCCTATGCCAGCCTTCAGGCCGCCCTGCCCTTCGCGGCCTACATCGCGGCCTTCGCGATCCCTGGGCTGGCCTTCCGGAACCGCCGCGCGCTGCTGGGCGGTGCGGCATGACGCTGGAGATCGAGGCGCTGACCGTCTGCCCGCGCGGCCGCGCGGCGTTGTTCCCGCCGGTGTCGCTGTCCGTGGCGGGCGGAGAGATGGCGGCGGTGATGGGACCGTCGGGCGTGGGCAAATCCACGCTGCTCGACGCCGTGGCAGGGCACCTGGCGCACGGCTTCGCGATGCAGGGGCGCGTGGTGCTCGGCGGACGCGATGTGACCCACCTGCCACCCGAGGCGCGGCGCATCGGGCTGATGTTCCAGGACGCCGTCCTGTTCCCGCACCTGTCGGTCGGCGACAACCTCGCCTTCGGCCTGGCGCGCCGGGTGCGCGGGCGCACGGCGCGGCGAGCCGCGGTCGAGCGTGCGCTGGACCAGGCGGGCATGCCGGGCATGGCGGCGCGCGATCCGGCGACCCTGTCCGGCGGCCAGCGGGCGCGCGCCGCGCTGATGCGCACGCTTCTGGCCGAGCCGCTGGCGCTGCTGCTGGACGAGCCGTTCTCGAAGCTCGACGCGGGGCTGCGCGACGAGATGCGCGCCTTCACGCGCGATCACGTGGCGCGGCTGGGCATCCCCGCGCTGCTGGTGACGCACGACCCCGACGATGCGCGCATCGCCGGTGGGGCCGTGATCAGCCTGCGGGCCGCCTAGGCCGCCTGCAGGCGCCGCGCCTCGCGCCCGGCCAAGTCGATCAGGTCGCACATGTAAGGCTTGCCCAGATCGCCGGTCCGGGTCGCGGCATAAAGCCTGCGGGTCAGGCCCGTCTCGGTCAGCGGACGGGTCACGTAGTCCGAGCTGTATTTCACCTCGCGCACGACCCAGTCGGGCAGCACCGACACGCCGCGGTTCGACGCGACCAGCAGCAGGATCACGGCCGTCAGCTCGACCTGCCGGATCGCGGCGGGCTCGACCTTGGCCGGGGTGAGCAGCTGGCTGAAGATGTCCAGCCGGGACCGTTCCACCGGGTAGGTAATCAGCGTCTGGCCGCGGAAATCCTCGGCCTCGATGAACGGCTTTTCGGCCAGCGGATGCGTCGCGGCGGCGACGAAGACCGGGCTGTAGTCGAAGAGCGGCGTGAAGGTGGCGCCGCCCAACTCCTCGGGGTCGGAGGAGATCACCACGTCGACGTCCTCCTTCATCAGCGCGGGCAGCGCGTCGAAGGCAAGGCCGGGGCGGATGTCGACGTCGACGTCGGGCCAGGACTTGCGGAACGCCTCGAGCACCGGAAACAGCCATTCGAAACAGGCGTGGCACTCGATGGCGATGTGCAGGCGGCCGGACTTGCCGTCACGCAGGCCCGAGAACTCGGCCTGCAGCGCCTCGACCTGCGGCAGGACCTGTTCGGCCAGCCGCAGCAGCCGCATGCCGGCGGGCGAAAGGCGCATGGGTTTCGAGCGGCGGATGAACAGCTCGACCCCCGCCTGATCCTCGAGCCCCTTGATCTGGTGGCTTAGCGCGGACTGGGTGATGTTGAGCTGGTCGGCCGCGCGCGCGACGCCGCCCGCCTCGTGGATGGCCTTGATCGTGCGCAGGTGGCGAAACTCGATATGCATGTGCAGCTCATGTTGGTGATGAGATTTATGAGTTTGTCTCACATGCGCGGTCGTGCCACAAGTCGGGCAACGCAGACAGGAGCCGTACATGCCCCGCCCCGAGATTTCCTTCGAATTCTTCCCGCCCAAGAACATCGAGGCGACGTTCCGCCTGTGGGACACGGTCAACGTGCTGGCGCCGCTGAGCCCGCGCTTCGTGTCGGTGACCTACGGCGCGGGCGGCACCACCCGCGACCTCACGCGCGACGTGGTGGCGACGCTGACCAAGCATTCCGGCCTGCGCACCGCCGCGCACCTGACCTGCGTCGAGGCGACGAAGGACGAGACGCTGGAGATCGCGCGCGGCTTCAAGGCCGCGGGCGTGCGCGACATCGTGGCGCTGCGGGGCGATCCGCCGAAGGGCGCTGCCGGCTTCACGCAGCACCCGGGCGGCTTCGCCAACTCGGTCGAGTTGATCGAGGCGCTGTCGGCCGAGGGCAATTTCGACATCCGCGTCGGCGCCTATCCCGACAAGCACCCCGAGGCGGCCGACGCCCAGGCCGACATCGACTGGCTCAAGCGGAAGCTGGATGCCGGCGCCTCCGAGGCGATCACGCAGTTCTTCTTCGAGACCGAGACCTTCCTGCGCTTCCGCGACGCCTGCGTGAAGGCCGGCATCGACAAGCCGATCGTGCCGGGCATCTTCCCGGTCGAGAACTGGAAGGGTGCGCGCCGCTTCGCCGAAGGCTGCGGCACGAAGATTCCGGCCTGGGTCTGCGACGCCTTCGAGAAGGCAGGCCGCGACGGGCGGTCGGACCTGCTGGCGACGGCGCTGTGCACCGAAATGTGCTCGGACCTCATCGACGAGGGCGTGGACAAGCTGCATTTCTACACGCTCAACCGACCCGAACTGACGCGCGACGTGTGCCACGCGATCGGGGCCACCCCCGAGGCGCGGCTGGAAAAGGTCGCCTGACGCGCGTCCCTTCGGGTTTTCGACAAGCGGAGCGCGCCTTGCGGCTCGCTCTCTCATTTGCGGGGGCTGCGCCCCCGCACCCCCGGTTCGGGCCCTGCCCAGCGCGCAGCCGTATACCGGATAGGTTCAGACGGACGACACCCGCGTTGCTCCGAGACTGCGGCTGACAGACGCAGCGGCCTCGATCACCTTCGCCCCGATTGAAGGGATCGCGTCGTCGGGCAGGCGGTCGGCGGGACCCGAAATCGACAGGCCCGCCACCGCCTCGTCGTGCATGTCGAAGATCGGCGCGGCGATGCAGCGCATGCCGCGGGTCTTTTCCTGGTCATCGATCGCGTAGCCGCGGCGGCGGGTCTGGGCAAGGTCGGCGGCCAGCGCATCTGGCGCGGTCAGGGTGCGACCGGTGAAGCGTTCCAGCCCGTGCCTGGCGGCGATCCGCGCCGCGCGTTCGGGCGGCAGCTGGGCCAGCAGCGCCTTGCCGATTCCCGAGGCATGCATCGGCGACATGGTCCCCGGTGGAAAGAAGGCGCGGATGCTTTCGTGCGTCTCGACCTGGCTGACGAACAGCACATGCCCGTCGCGCGCGATGCCGAGGTTCGCGGTCTCGCCCGTGGCCTCCATCAGCGCGCGCAGCGCCGGGCGCGCGCGCTCAACCAGCGAGGTGCGGCGCAGGAAGCGTGAGCCGATGCGGAACGCGCTCGCGCCGATGTGCCAGGTCTGCGGCGCCGGGTCGAAATCGACCATGCCGCGCCCCTCGAGGGTCACGAGAATGCGGTAGAGCGAGGCCGGCGCATGGTCCGTCGCCTCGGCAAGGTCGGACAGGGTCGCGCCGCCCAGTTCCGACAGCCGTTCGAGCACCGCCATGGCGCGGTCGAGCGACTTTATGCGGTTCTGGTCCGTGGTGTCGGACCAGGATCGCGGCCGCCCACGCGCCCGCCTTTGCCCTGTTCCGTCCTGTGCCTCGGCCATTTCGACCCCGGAATGAAATGATTTTTCTCATCGTGGAAAATGCAAGCGTTTGAATCAAGGTAAAAACTTGGGCGGAAACCAGTCCGAAAAAAGATTTCAAAAAAATCGACTCAGGCACGCGCGCACGGGTAGCGTCCGTCAACCAAGGAGGAGCGTCCATGAGCCTGCAGAACCCGGTCTTCATTCCCGGCCCGACGAACATCCCGGATGCGATCCGCAAGGCCTGCGACATGGCGACGATGGACCACCGCTCGCCTGCCTTCGCGGACATCCTGCACCCGGCGCTCGACGGGACACGCCGCGTGCTTGCGCAGGAGACGGGCGAGACGTTCATTTTTCCCGCCTCGGGCACCGGCGGTTGGGAGGTGGCGATCGCCAACACGCTGTCGCCCGGCGACCGGGTGCTGGCGGCGCGCAACGGCATGTTCAGCCACAAGTGGATCGACATGTGCCAGCGCTTCGGCCTGACCGTGACGCAGATCGACGTCGAGTGGGGCGAGGGCCTGCCGATCGCCGCATTCGAGGACGCGCTGCGCGCCGACAAGGCGGGCGAGATCAAGGCCGTGCTGGCCACGCACAACGAGACCGCGACCGGCGTCGTGTCGGACATCGCGGCGGTTCGGCGCGCACTGGACGCGGCGGGCCACGGCGCGCTGCTGATGGTCGACGGCGTCAGTTCGATCGGCTCGATGCCGTTCGAGTTCGACGGCTGGGGCGTCGACGTCGCGGTCACCGGGTCGCAGAAGGGGTTCATGCTGCCGGTGGGTCTGGCGATCGTCGGCTTCTCGGACAAGGCCGTCGCCGCGTCGAAGACCGCCACGCTGCCGCGCACGTTCTTCTCCATCGACGACATGCGCAACGGCTATGCCGCGAACGCCTATCCCTACACGCCGGCCGTCGGTCTGCTGAACGGGCTGAAGCTGTCGACGCGGATGCTGCTGGACGAGGGAATGGAGAACGTCTTCGCCCGCCACGCGCGCATCGCCGACGGGGTCCGCGCGGCCGCGGGGGCCTGGGGGCTGGCGCTGTGCGCGAAGTCGCCCGATCTCTACTCGAACACCGTGACCGCCATACGCACGCCCGCCGGCTTCAACGCCTCGCGCATCGTCGAGGTCGCGGCCCGCGACTACGGCATGGCCTTCGGAACAGGCCTCGGCGACGTCGCGGGCAAGGTGTTCCGCATCGGACACCTGGGTTCGATGACCGACGCCATGGCGTTGTCGGGTATCGCCACGGCCGAGATGGTGATGGTCGATCTCGGGCTGGACATCTCGCTTGGCTCGGGCGTCGCGGCGGCGCAGGCTGTCTATCGTCACGGGACGCAACCGGAAAGGATGGCCGCGCAATGAAGGACACGATGAACATTCCGACCTACGAGGACATGCTGGCCGCGCACGAGCGGATCAAGCCCTACATCCACCGCACGCCGGTGCTGACCTCGTCGATGCTGAACGAGCTGACCGGGGCGCAGCTGTTCTTCAAATGCGAGAACTTCCAGAAGGCCGGCGCTTTCAAGGTGCGCGGGGCGTCGAACGCGGTCTTCGGGCTGAGCGAGGAGATGTGCGACAAGGGGGTCGCCACGCATTCCTCGGGTAACCATGCGCTGTCGCTGAGCTACGCGGCCGGGCGCCGGGGCATCCCGTGCCACGTGGTCATGCCGCGCACCGCGCCCCAAGCCAAGAAGGACGCCGTGCGCGGTTACGGCGGCATCATCACCGAGTGCGAACCGTCGACGTCGAGCCGCGAGGCGACCTTTGCCGAGGTGCAGGAGGAGACCGGCGCCGAGTTCGTGCATCCCTACAACGACCCGCGCGTGATCGCCGGCCAAGGGACGTGCTCGAAGGAGCTGATGGAGCAGATCGACGAGATGGACGGCGGCGGGCTCGACGCCGTGATCGCTCCCATCGGTGGTGGCGGCATGGTCTCGGGCTGCTGCCTGACGCTGTCGACGCTCGCCCCCGACGTGAAGATCTACGCGGCCGAGCCCCAAAACGCCGATGACGCGATGCGCAGCTTCAAGGCCGGGCACATCATCGCCGACGACGCGCCGGACACGGTGGCTGACGGGCTCAAGGTGCCGCTGAAGGACCTGACCTGGCACTTCGTGTCGAACCACGTGACCGACATCCTGACCACCTCAGAGGACGAGATCGTCGACGCGATGAAGCTGACCTGGAAGCGCATGAAGATCGTGATGGAGGCGTCCTGCGCGCCTCCGCTGGCCGCGATCCTGAAGAACCCGGACGTGTTCCGCGGCAAACGCGTCGGCGTGATCATCACAGGCGGCAACGTGGATCTGGACAAGCTGCCCTGGGTGGTCGGCTATTAACAACCGTCCGGCACCGCAGGGTGGTCGGCTCCTGACGGTCCCGCGCCGGCGGGTCGTGAAACACGGTTGAATCTCCGCCGCCCGGGCCGATATGTTTCCGATAGGAAACTTTTGCCCGTCCTGCCCCGCCCGGCAGGACGCCCGGCCAGAAACCCGCGCCACCGCGCTCATGAAGGGAGAAGACAGATGAAAGACGTGAGCAATCTCGACGACTTCGAAGTGGGCTTCGACATTCCCGCCCTTCCCGGCATGGACGAAGCGGACATCCAGACGCCCTGTCTGATGCTCGACCTCGACGCGCTCGAGCGCAACGTGAAGAAGATGGGCGACTACGCGAAAGAGCACGGCATGCGCCACCGCGTGCACGGCAAGATGCACAAGTCGGTCGACGTCGCGAAGCTTCAGATCGAGCTTGGCGGCGCCGTCGGCGTCTGTTGCCAGAAGGTATCCGAAGCCGAGGTCTTCGCCCGCGGCGGCATCAAGGACGTGCTGGTTTCGAACCAGGTGCGCGATCCGGCCAAGATCGACCGGCTGGCGCGGATGCCGAAGCTCGGCGCGCGCACGATCTGCTGCGTCGACGACGAGGCAAACGTGGCCGACCTGTCGGCCGCCGCGCAGAAGCACGGCACCGAGATCGAGTGCCTGGTCGAGATCGATTGCGGCGCGGGCCGCTGCGGCGTGACGACGACCGAGGATGTCGTGCGCATCGCAAAGGCGATCGATGCGGCGCCCGGCCTGAAATTCGCGGGCCTGCAGGCCTACCAGGGCGCCATGCAGCACATGGACAGCTACGAGGACCGCAAGGCCAAGGTCGACGTGGCCATCGCAATGGTGAAGGACGCGGTCGAAGGCCTGAAGGCCGAGGGGCTGGAGTGCGACATCGTCGGCGGCGGCGGCACCGGCAGCTACTACTTCGAGAGCAACTCGGGCGTCTACAACGAGCTGCAGTGCGGCAGCTACGCCTTCATGGACGCCGATTACGGCCGCATCCTCGACAAGGACGGCAATCGCATCGACCAGGGCGAATGGGAGAACGCGCTGTTCCTGCTGACCAGCGTCATGTCCCACGCGAAGGAACAGAAGGCGATCTGCGACGCGGGCCTCAAGGCGCAGTCCGTGGACAGCGGCTTGCCCTTCATCTACGGGCGCGACGACGTGCAATACGTCAAGTGCAGCGACGAGCACGGCGTGATCGAGGACCCCAAGCACGTCCTCAAGATCAACGAGAAGCTGAAGCTGGTGCCCGGCCACTGCGACCCGACCTGCAACGTGCACGACTGGTACGTCGGCGTGCGCGGCGGCAAGGTCGAAACGGTGTGGCCCGTCAGCGCGCGCGGCAAGGCCTATTGATTTCCCTGAGCGGGCCGGCGCATGCCGCCCCGCGACCGGCCTGGCGCCGCGTGTGACCCGCGCGGCGCCTTTTTCATAACGGGGCGTGCAAGCCCCACCCGACAGGAGGACCCCGATGAACGCCAAGGACAGCAGCACCCAGCACATGGTCACCATCGTCCCCGAATCCGAGATCGCGGGCCTGATGGACGCGGCATCGGCATTCGAGGCGGTCGAGGCGACCTTCGCCGCAATGGCGCGCGGCGACGCCTACAACTTTCCCGTGATCCGCGAAGCGATCGGCCGTGCGGATGCGCTCTATGGCTTCAAGTCGGGCTTCGACAAGTCGGCCCTGTCGCTGGGGCTGAAATCCGGGGGCTACTGGCCCGGCAACGCGGACCGCGGCCTGACCAATCACCAGTCGACCGTGATCCTGTTCGACGCCGATACGGGGCGTGTGAAAGCGCTGGTGGGCGGCAACCTGCTGACCGCTTTGCGCACCGCCGCCGCCTCGGCCGTGTCGATCGCGCACCTGTCTCGGAAGGAGTCGACGGTTCTGGGCATGGTCGGCGCCGGGCACCAGTCGGCCTTCCAGATGCGCGCCGCCTGCGCGCAGCGCGACTTCGAGAAGGTCGTCGGCTGGAACTATCACCCCGAGATGCTGCCGCGCCTGGAAAAGACCGCCAAGGAACTGGGCCTGCCCTTCGAGGCGGTCGACCGCGAGGAGCTGTGTGCGCAGGCCGACGTGATCATCACCATCACGTCCAGCTTCGAGCCGCAGCTGATGGCCGACTGGGTCACGCCCGGCACGCATATCGCCTGCATGGGCACCGACACCAAGGGCAAGCAGGAGGTCGACGCGCAGCTTCTGGCCAAGGCGTCGGTCTTCACCGACGAGGTCGCGCAGTCCGTCAGCCTCGGCGAGGCGCAGCACGCGGTGGCCGAGGGGCTGATCGCGGAGTCGGACATCACCCCCATCGGCGCGGTGATCGAGGGCAAGGCCAAGGGCCGGACGGGCGACGACCAGATCACGCTCTTCGACGGCACGGGCGTCGGCCTGCAAGACCTCGCCGTGGCGGCGAAAGTGGTCGACCTCGCGCTGGAGTCGGGCAAGGCGCAGCAGGTTCCGTTCTAGGCGAGAGACCGTTGCAAGCGTCCGCCGGGACGGGGAAGATGAGCCTCCGACAAGGAGGTGAAGCGTGGCTGAAACCCGAAGAACAGTCGCCATCGTGGGCGCCGGCATCGTCGGCGTCTCGACCGCGCTGTGGTTGCAGCACGAAGGCTGCGACGTCGTCCTGATCGATCGCGCTCAGCCGGGATCGGGCGCGAGCTTCGGCAACGGCGGGGTTCTGGCCTCGTCGGGGTTCGTCCCGGTCACGGGGCCGGGCCTGATCCCGTCGATCCCGGGCAAGCTGCTGTCGCGCGACGGGCCGCTGTTCCTGCGCTGGCCCTACCTGCCCCGCGCCCTGCCGTGGCTGCTGCGCTACCTGTCCCATGCTCGCCTGGACGAGACGACGCGCATCGCCCGCGCGATGGCCGCGCTGACCGGCGACAGCCTGGCCGAGCATCAGGCGCTGAGCGATGGCACCCCGGCGGCGCGTTACGTGGTGCCGTCGGACTACCTGCACGTCTTCCCCGACCGCGCCGCCTTCGAGGCGGCCGCGCTGGGATGGCGGCTGAGACGCGAGGCCGGGTTCACCTGGACCGAGATGGACCGCGAGGCCCTGGCGGCCTACGACCCCGCGTTTTCCGAGGAAACGCGCTTCGGCGTCGCCCTGCCCGGCCACGGCCACATCCGCGATCCGGGCGCCTATGTCCGCGCGCTCGCCGACCACGCGGTGGCGAATGGCGCCCGCCTGATCCGGGCCGAGGCGACGGACATCGCGCAAGACGGCGGACGCGTGACCGGCGTGCTCGCGGGCGGCGAGACCATCCCGTGCGACGACGTCGTGATCGCCTCGGGCGCATGGTCCGGGCCGCTGTGCCGGCGGCTCGGCCTGCGCGTGCCGCTTGAATCCGAGCGCGGATACCACCTCGACCTGTGGGAGCCGTCGGTGACGCCGCGGGCGCCCACCATGGTCGCGGCCGGGCAGTTCGTGATGACTCCGATGGAGGGACGCCTGCGGCTGGCCGGCGTGCTCGAGATCGGCGGCCTGAAGGCCGGCCCGTCGCGCGCGCCTGTCGACCTGCTGCGACGGCTGGCGCGCGCCGCCCTGCCCGGCCTGACATGGCTGGACGAGAGCGCGTGGCTGGGGCACCGCCCGGCCCTGCCCGATTCGCTGCCCTTGGTCGGACCCGTTCCGGGGCTGCGCGGTGCCTGGGCGGGCTTCGGCCATCATCACGTGGGGCTTACCGCCGGGCCTGCCACCGGCCGTCTTCTGGCGCGCGCGATCACCGGGCACGGCACGAACGTCGACCTCGGGCCCTACGCACCGGCCCGATTCAGCTGATGCGAGCGCCTAAAAAGCAGGCGACGCCCTAGCTAAAGCCATGAAAGCGGGCGCAAAACGGGCCGTGCATCATCAGCCGATTGCTGTGCCCGGCTTCCCTTGTATGCTGACCCCATGACCGAGACGCCGATCTTCGACGAGATGTGGGGCCGCGACGAGACGCTGCGTCAGCCCTACGAGTCCTTCAACAGCTGGCTGCAGACCGAGGACACGGCCCGCCTGCGCGCCAAGCAACGCGAGGCCGAGGAGCTGTTCCGCCTGTCGGGCATCACCTTCAACGTCTACGGCCGCGCCGAGGCCGAGGAACGGCTGATCCCGTTCGACATCATCCCGCGCATCATCGCGGGGCGCGAATGGCAGCGCCTGACCCGCGGAATCGAGCAGCGCGTACGCGCGATCAATGCCTTCCTGCACGACATCTACCACCGGCAGGAGATCGTCCGCGCCGGCCGCGTGCCCGCCGAGATGATCGCCCGGAACGAGGCCTTCCTGCCGCAGATGCTGGGCGTGACGCCGCCGGGCGGGATCTACACGCACATCGTCGGCATCGACCTGGTGCGCACTGGCGACGACGAGTTCTTCGTGCTCGAGGACAACGCGCGCACGCCGTCGGGCGTCAGCTACATGCTCGAGAACCGCGAGACGATGCTGCAGATGTTCCCCGAGCTCTTCAGCCGAACGCGGGTGCAGCCCGTGCAGAACTACCCGCGCGACCTGTGCACCTCTCTGATGGCTTGCGCGCCGGACATGCAGCGCATGAACCCCACGGTCGCGGTGCTGACGCCGGGGATCTACAACTCGGCCTATTTCGAGCATGCCTTCCTGGCCGACCAGATGGGCGTCGAGTTGGTCGAGGGCAACGACCTGCGCGTGATCGACGGCCGCGTCGCCATGCGCACCACCGAGGGCTACAAGCCGATCGACGTGCTTTACCGCCGCGTCGACGACAACTTCCTCGACCCGCTGAACTTCAACCCCGACAGCGCGCTGGGCGTGCCGGGGATCATGGACGTCTACCGCGCGGGCGGCATCACCATTGCCAACGCGCCCGGCACCGGCATCGCCGACGACAAGGCGATCTACAGCTACATGCCGGATATCGTCGAGTTCTACACCGGCGAGAAGGCGCTGCTGAAGAACGTGCCGACCTGGCGTTGCTCAGACCCCGACAGCCTGGCCTACGTGCTGGACAACCTCGCCGACCTCGTGGTCAAGGAGGTGCACGGCTCGGGCGGTTACGGAATGCTCATCGGGCCAGCCGCCACCAAGAAGGACCTGCGCGACTTCACCCAGAAGCTCAAGGCGCGGCCGGCCAACTACATCGCGCAGCCGACGCTGAGCCTGTCGACCGTGCCGATCTTCACCAACAAGGGGCTGGCGCCCCGCCACGTCGACCTGCGGCCCTTCGTCCTGATGAGCCCCAACGGCATCAACGTCACGCCCGGCGGGCTGACGCGGGTGGCGCTGAAGAAGGGCAGCCTGGTGGTGAACTCGTCGCAGGGCGGCGGCACCAAGGACACCTGGGTGCTGGAGGACTGAGGCGATGCTGGGCAAGACGGCGAACGGGCTCTTCTGGATGTATCGCTATCTCGAGCGCGCCGAGAACACCTCGCGCCTGATCGAGACCGGGCAGCGCATCGCGCTGACACGGCTGGGCGACGCAGACGAAGAGTGGGAATCGGTCCTGCAGACGGCCGGCATGGCGCAGGGCTTTCACGCGCACAACGACGAGCTCGGCAAGGACGCGGCGATCGACTGGATGCTGCGCGCGCGCGAGAACCCGTCGGCCGTACGCTCGGCCATCGGGGCCGCGCGCCAGAACGCGCGCCTGGTGCGTACGGCGCTGACCGGCGACGTCTGGGAGGCGATGAACCGCACCTACATGGGCTCCGAGGAACGGCTGGCCCGGCGGGTGTCGGAACGCGACCTGCCCCGCGTCCTGGGACTGGTGCGGCAGGGCACGGCGCTGGTGCGCGGGGCCACGCTGGGCACGATGCTGCGCAACGACATCTACGATTTCGCCCGCATCGGCACGTTTCTCGAGCGCGCCGACAACACCGCGCGCATCCTGGACGTGAAGTATTATGTGCTGCTGCCGGGCATGATGTCGGTGGGATCGTCCATCGACAACGTCCAGTGGGAGACGATCCTGCGCTCGGTCTCGGCCCGCGGCGGGTTCCGGATGGAATATGGCGGCGCGACCCAGCCGCGCAACATCGCGCAGTTCCTGATCCTGGACAAGCGGATGCCGCGCAGTCTGGCCTTCTGTGCGCTGAAGCTGCGTGATAACCTTGGCTATCTCGCGTCCAATTACGGCAGGCGCCCCCCGTCGCTGGAGATGGCGGATGCGCTGGTGCGCCGCTTCCTGACGCACGACATCGAGGCGGTGTTCGATTTCGGCCTGCACGAATACATCGAGGAAGTGATCGGCGCGCTCAACACGCTGGGCCGCCAGATCGAAATCGACTTTCGCTTCTATGAGTGAGCCCATGCGCCTGAGCATCAAGCATTCCACGCGCTACCGCTTCGACACGCCGTCGACCTACGGGCTGCAGCAATTGCGCAAGACGCCGAAATCCGGCCACGGTCAGCACGTGCTGGACTGGATCACCCGGATCGAGGGCGGCATCCGCGAACTGACCTTCGACGATCACCACAACAACGTGGTGGAGCTGATCAGCTTCGACCGCGGCACGACCGAGCTGGAAGTCGTCAGCGAGGGCCTGGTGATGATCGAGGACACGACCGGTGTCGTCGGCCAGCACCGCGGCCCGGCGCCGCTATGGCTGTACGCCCGGCCGACCGACCGCACACGCCTCGGCCCCGCCTGCCGCAAGCTGCTGCGCGGGATCGAGGGCGAGGCCGACCTTGAGCGACTGCACGCGCTCTCGGCCGCGATCAGCAAGGCCGTGGTGTACAAGGTCGGCGCGTCGCAGCCCACCTGGACCGCCGAGGACGCGCTGACCGCCGGCGAAGGCGTCTGCCAGGACCACACCCACGTCTTCCTCGCCTGCGCGCGCGAGATGGGCTTTCCCGCACGCTACGTCTCGGGCTACCTGCTGATGGACGGCCAGGTCCGTCAGGACGCCATGCATGCCTGGGGCGAGGCCCATGTCGAGGGGCTGGGCTGGGTCGGCTTCGATGCCAGCAACGGCATCTCGCCCGACGCACGCTACGTCAGGGTTGCAACCGGCCTAGACTATGCCGATGCCGCTCCGGTCACGGGCTTGCAGGTCGGCGGCCACGGCGAGGCGCTGCGCGTCGATATCGCGGTGCAGCAGCAATAGGGGAAGATCGGTGACCTATTGTGTCGGGATGGTCCTTGACGGGGGCCTTGTCTTCATGTCGGACACGCGCACCAATGCGGGCGTCGACAACATCTCCACCTTCCGCAAGATGTTCACCTGGGAAAAGCCGGGTGAACGGGTGATGGTCCTGATGACCGCCGGCAACCTCGCGACGACGCAGGCGGTGATCTCGGAACTTGACGAGCGGTCGAAGGCTGTGGACGACCGCGCGCCGTCGCTGCTCGAGGCGCCGTCGATGTACCAGGCCGCGCGGATCGTGGCCCGGACGCTGCGCGACGTGATCGCGCGCCACAACGAAACAGGTCCGGCGGCCGAAACGACGTTCGGCGCGACGATGATCCTGGGCGGTCAGGTCGACGGCGGCCCTCCGCGCCTGTTCCTGATCTACCCCGAGGGCAACTTCATCGAGGCGGGCGAGGACACGCCCTTCTTCCAGATCGGCGAGACCAAATATGGCCGACCGATCCTGGTGCGGGCCTACGACCCCGAGATGGACTTCGAGGCCGCGGTCAAACTGCTGCTGGTGAGTTTCGATTCCACGGTGAAGGCGAACCTGTCGGTCGGCGCTCCATTCGACCTGCAGATCGTCGAGCGCGACCGACTGGCGCTGGGGCCGTCGCGGCGCATCCCGGCCGACGACCCCTACTACGACGCGATCTCGCGCCGCTGGGGCGAGGCGCTGAAGAGCGCGCTGGACTACCTGCCCGACTTCTCGCTTTGACAGCGGCCATGCGCCCGACGGCGCGCTAGCGGCGGTTCCCGGCGCCGTCCGTACTGTCGGTATGGCCCTCTGCACCGCCGGTGACGGTCTCGTGGCCCGTTTCGGCAGGCTTGGGATGGTCGAGGTCGTTCTTCAGCTCGACCTCCTTGCGCTCGATCCCCCACGGCTCGACCCCGATCCGCAGCGCGGCGCGGCCGATCATGTGGGCGCCGATCGGGGCGGTCAGCAGCAGGAACAGCACGATCAGGACCACCTTGAAGATGACGGCCGGTTCCTCGAAGTGGATCGCCACGCCCAGCATGATCAGCCCAGACGAGAGCGTGCCGACCTTCGTCGAGGCGTGCATGCGGATGAAGACGTCCGGTTGGCGCAGGATGCCGATGCCGGCGACCAGCATCAGCGCGGCCCCGGTGAGGATCAGGATGCCCTGGATGATCTCGATCATGGCCGCTCCTCACCCGACTGGTCGCGCATCCGGCGCTCGAGCATCCGTTCGGCGTAGCGTGCCAGCGCGACGGTCGCCAGGAAGCCCACCAGCGCCAGCGCCAGCGCCACGTCGAGGAAGGCGGGATCCTCGGCCTGCGTGGCCATCAGCCCGCAGAACGACACGATTGCCACGGTCATCATGTCCAGCGCCACCACGCGGTCGGGCAGCGTCGGGCCCAGCGCCAGCCGCAGCAGCGCCATCACCACCGCGATGAAGACCAGCACGAAGCCGATGGTGACGCAGATGGTCAGAAAGCTCATTGGGGTCCCTCCACGGCGTCGATCACCCATCTCTCCATGCCCTGCTTGAGACTGCGGCACACGGCCTCGGGGTCTTCGGCGAACATGGCGTGCACGATCAGCGTCTTGCGGTCCTCGCTGACGTCGATGCTGAGCGTGCCGGGCGTCAACGAGATCAGGTTGGTGACCAGCAGGATGCCGGTATCCGTCTTCACGTCCAGCGGCATCTCGATGATCGCGGGCCGGGCGCTGTAGTTCGGCGTGACGATGTCCCACAGGACCTGAAGGCTCGACACCACCAGTTCGTAGTGGAACATGATGATCAGCTTGACGCAGTAATAGACCCGCTCGAAGTACTTCGTCCGTATGCCGGTGAGCGGCTGGAGAAGCCACAGCACCGCGTAGCCCAGCAGGAAGCCACTGCCCAGCATCAGGGCGCTGAAGCTCCCGAAGAACGCGCACCACGAAACGGCCAGCAGCAGGTTGACGGCGAAGGTGTTCATGACGCGTCCTCCACCAGCCCGGAGGGAAGCGGCAGCGCGTCCGCGCCCAGAACTGTGCGAATGTAGTCGGCGGGGTCCAGAAGCTGCTGCGCCGCGGTCTCGGCGAAGCTTATGAACGGCTGCGGGAAGAGGCCGATCACCATCGTCAGCCCGGCCAGCCCGATCACCGGCGCCAGCAGCCACCGGCGCTGTCCGGTCGGGATGCGCTTCAGCTCCGGATCGATCCCGTCGGGATGCGCCTTCCAGAACGCCTCGGCCCAGATCTTGGTCATCGAGTAGATCGTCAGCAGGCCGACCAGCAGCGCCACACCCGCGATCACCCAGCCCTGCACGTCAAGCGCCGCGGCCACCAGCACATACTTGGCCCAGAAGCCCGACAGCGGCGGGAACCCGGCAAGCGAGAAGGCCGGCACCAGGAACAGCGCGGCCAGCAGCGGCGCCGACTTGTAGAGACCGCCGATCCGGCCCAAGTCGCTCGACCCGGCGGCGCGGGCGGCGATGCCCGCGATCAGGAACAGGTTCGCCTTCACGATGATGTGGTGCACGACGTAGAAGACCGCGCCCGCGACCGCCAACGGCGTGTAGAGCGCGAGGCCCAGGATCATGTAGCCGATCTGGCTGACGATGTGGAACGACAGGATCTTGCGCATGTCGTTCTGCGCCGCGGCGCCAAGGACGCCCGTCACCATGGTGAAGCCCGCGACCCACAGAAGGATGGTGTGCGTATACCCCGTGTCTTCGGTGAAGATCATGGTGAAGACGCGGATAAGCGCGTAGACGCCCACCTTGGTCAGCAGACCCGCGAACACCGCCGACACTGCATAGGCGGGCGTGTGGTAGGACGCGGGCAGCCAGAAGAACAGCGGGAAGACCGCCGCCTTCACCCCGAAGGCGATCATGAACAGCATCGCGACCGTAGTCACCAGCCCCTGATCTTCGAGCGCCGGCACCACCCGCGCGAGGTCCGCCATGTTGAGCGTGCCGGTCATCCCATAAAGCAGGCCGACGCCGGACAGGAACAGGATCGTCGAGACCAGGTTCAGCGTGACGTACTTGATCCCTCCGTCGATCTGCGCGCGCGACCCGCCCAGGATCAGCAGGCCGAAGCTCGAGATCAGCATGACCTCGAACCAGACATACAGGTTGAACAGGTCGCCGGTCAGGAATGCGCCGGTGACGCCGCCGATCAGCACGTTGAACAGCGCGTGGAAGCCCAGGCCGGCCTTGTGCTCGTCGATGTCGCCCATCGCGTAGACCGCCGTGGCCAGCGCCGTGATCGCGGTGATCACCGCCATCGCGGCGCCAAGGTAGTCGGCCACCAGCGTGATGCCGAACGGCGCAGCCCAATTGCCCATCTGTCCGGCGACCACGCCCTGGTCCAGAACGGCCGCCAGCAGCGCCAGGGCTGCCAGCAGCAGGGCCACGTTGCCCGCGACGCTGATCCAGCGTCCGGCGGGCTTGTGACGCCACAGGAAGGCCAGCACGGCCGTGAGGAAAGGCAGCACCAGGGGCGTGGCGAGGATCCAGCTCATGCGTCGCGATCCTGCTTGGGTTCGGCGATGCGCATCTCGTCGGAAAAGAGCGTGCCCAGCGACGTGTAGGCGCGCAGCGTCAGGACCAGCGCGAAGGCGAACAGGCCGAAGCCGATCACGATCGCCGTCAGGACCAGCGCCTGCGGCAGCGCGTTGGCGACCTCGCCCACTGGAGCGTATTCGCCCGCCGGGATCAGCGGCGGCGCGCCCTCGACCAGCCCGCCCGAGACGAAGATCGTCAGGTTGGCCGCGTTCGAGATCAGCACCAGCCCGAAGATGAAGCGCAGCACGTTGCGCGCCAGCATCAGGTAGACCGACGCGGCGACGAGCACGCCGATGGCAATGGCAAGCAGCGCCTCCATCAGATTTCCTCTTCCATGGCGAAGACCAGCGTCAGGATCGAGCCGAAGACGACGAGGTAGACGCCCACGTCGAACACCAGCACGGTCGACAGCGGCAGGCCCTTCTCGCCCGGGGCGGCGCCCAGGAACAGCCATTGCCCGGTGAACAACGCGTCACCGAACAACGCCGCGGCGATCCCCGCCAGAAGCGCGACCCCCAGCCCGACCATCGCGATGCTCTGCGGCTGGACCCGCAGTGCCCGCCGCGCGTCGGCCACACCCGCGGCGATGGCGAACAGCACGAAGCCCGTGGCGCCCACCAGCCCGCCGATGAAACCGCCGCCAGGCTCGTTGTGGCCGCGCAGCAGCATGTAGACCGAAAAGACCAGCAGCAGCGCCGACAGATAGCGCGTGCCCGCCCGCAGGATGACCGAATTCAACTATCGTCCTCCTTGGCCCTGGTGGTGCGCAGCAGCGCGTAGGCCGACAAGGCCGCGATGATCACGACCGAGATCTCGCCGAACGTGTCAAGCGCGCGGAAGTCGACCAGGATCACGTTGACGATGTTGCGGCCGTGGGCGTCGGGGTAGGATGCCGCCTCGAAGAAGTCCGTCAGGCGCCGATCGACCGGGGTCGCGATCACCGCGAAGATGACCGCCGTCACAGCGCCGCCGACCGCCGTGGCCAGCACCGCGTCCCACGGGCGCCAGTCGTCCCGCGCGCGGTCGAGCTTGGGCAGCCGAAGCAGCGCAACGGCGACCAGCACGACGATCAGCGTCTCGACCATCAGCTGCGTGATCGCCACGTCGGGCGCCGAGAACACGATGAAGATCATCGCCACGCCGATGCCCACGACCCCCAGCGAGGCCATCGCCGTGATCCGCGACGTCGTCACGGTGGCGAGGCTTGCGCCGACGATCATCAGCGCGACCAGCACGACGTTCATCCAGGTCACGTCGCTCAGGTCCGGCAGCGGGATGCTCACGCCGCGCGCAATGATCGTGCCGACCAGCGCGACCGCGACCACCAGGAACATGATCGCCATGTAGCGGCGCAGCACGCCCGATTGCAGCACGCGGGTCTGCCAGCCGGCCAGGCTCTTCAGCCCGTCGAGGAAGCTGTCCCACCAGACGTCCAGCGTGGGCGTCGCGGCATCCGCGCGGGCCAGCCCGGCGCGCACCGGCTTGTGCAGCGCATAAAGCAGAAAGCCCAGCGCGAAGGTCGCCAGCGACAGGTAGAGCGGCAGGTTCACACCCGCCCACAGGTGCAGGTGCTTGGTCAGCGTCAGGTCGCCCAGCAGGCTGCCGACGACCGGCGCGACCAGCGGCCCCTCCACGAGCCAGGGGAAGGTGCCGAAGGCAAGGCCGCCCAGCGCCAGCACCAGCGGCCCGACCAGCATCGGCCACGGTGCCTCGTGCGGGGTCTTGGGCAGCTCACCGCCAGCCTTGCGCCAGAACGGGCCCAGCGCGACGACGCCCGCCACCGCGACCATCAGAGCGTTCGCCGCAAGCGCGGCAGCGGTCACGAAGACCGGGCTCGACACCGCGACGATCGAGCCGGCGTAGATCAGTTCCTTGCCGATGTAGCCGATGAAGGGCGGCAGGCCCGCCATCGACAACGCCGCGAGCGCAGCGGCCAGCGCGGTGACCGGCATCGACCGCCCAAGCCCGCCCAAAATGCCCGCCTCACGCGTGCCGGTCTCGTGGTCGATGCAGCCGACCATCAGGAACAGCGACGCCTTGTAGAGCGAGTGCACCACCAGGAACGTCGCGAAGGCCGTCATCGCGTAGGCCGAGCTTTGCCCCAGCAGCAGCGTCAGCGTGCCCAGCGCCATCAGCGTGGTGTAGGCCAGCGCCTGCTTCAGGTCGGTCTGCCGCAACGCCAGCACGCTGGCCAGAACCGCCGTCACAGCGCCGGCGATCGTCAGCGACCAGATCCAGCCGTCGGTGCCCGACATGCCCGGATGCAGCCGCGCCAGCAGATAGACGCCACCCTTGACCATCGTGGCCGAGTGCAGGAAGGCCGAAACCGGCGTCGGCGCGGCCATCGCGTTGGGCAGCCAGAAATGGAACGGAACCTGCGCGGACTTGGTGAACGCGCCCAGCAGGACCAGCACTAGGATCGCGGTGTAGTGCTCGTGCGCCTTCAGCGCCTCGGGGTCGGTCAGGATCTCTGAAATCTCGAACGACCCGGCGGCGTTGCCCAGCAGGATGAAGCCTGCCAGCATCGCCAGCCCGCCCGCGCCGGTGACGAACAGCGCCTGCAGCGCCGAACGGCGGCCCTTCTTCGTCTCGTGCCCGAAGCCGATCAGAAGGTAGGACGTGATCGTGGTCAGTTCCCAGAAGACGAACACGCCGATCAGGTTGTCCGACAGGACAAGCCCCAGCATCGACAGCATGAACGAGAACAGGAACAGCACGAAGCGGGTGAATTGCGGATGCCCAGCGAGGTAGCTGTTGGAATAGAGGAAGACCAGCGTGCCGATCCCCGAGATCAGCAGCGCGAAGGTCAGCGAAAGCCCGTCCAGCAGGAACGACAGCGTGACGCCCAGCGAGGGCACCCATTCGAACGCCAGCCTCAGGTCCTCGCCGGCCGAGACGCGCGGCAAGGCACCGAGGAAAGCGGCGAAGATCGCCGCCGACACGAGGGTCGGCAGAACGCCGACCCAGCCGTTGCCGCGCGGTTCCGCGCTCATGCCGAAACGCCGGTCCGGCGCGCGACTGCCGGGGATGCCATGTGTCTGCGGTGCTGCACGCCGCTCTCCCAAACGATTCCGCGCAAGACCTAACCCCGTATGCGACGTTGTTCCAATCGAAAGTCGCCGGTACGGTGATAGAAATTAGCTATCACGAGGCGGGGCATGCCCTCTTTGAAGCAGTTGCGCTACCTCGTGGCGCTGGACGATCATCGCAGTTTCCGCCGTGCAGCCGAGGCGTGTCACGTCACCCAGCCGACCTTGTCGGCCCAACTCAAGGAGCTGGAACTGAAGCTGGGCGGCGGTCTCGTGGAACGCTCGCGCCACCACGTGATCGTCACGCCGCTGGGCCGCCAGATCTGCGAACGCGCCCGGCGCGTCCTGCGCGAGGTCGACGAAATCGCCGCGCTGGCGCAGATGGCGCAGCGACCGCTGCAAAGCACGATCCGCATCGGCGTGGTGCAGACGCTGGGGTCGTACATGCTGCCCCTGATCGTGCCAGACCTGCACGACAGCCACCCGGCGCTCAAGCTCTACATGCGCGAGGGGCTGGCAGACTACCTGCTGCGCGGTCTGGGGGACGGCGCGCTCGATCTGCTGTTCCTGCCGCTGCCGGTGCAGGGCGCCGGCATGGCGACGATGCCGCTGTTCCGCGAGCCAATCGCGGTGGTGATGCCGCACGACCATCCCTTCGCAGCCTGCGACGCCGTCGCACCCGATCAGCTACGCGGCGAGACGATCCTGTCGCTGGAGCCCGGCCACCGGCTTTACGAACAGGTGCGCCGCCTCTGCGACGAATACGGCGCCGAGCTGTCGCGCGACTACGAGGGCACGTCGCTCGACACGCTGCGGCAGATGGTGGCGATGGGTATGGGCCTGTCGCTGATGCCCGCGCTCTACGTGAAGTCCGAGGTCGCGCACCAGGACATCGTCGTCGCCCGCCCCTTCCGGGGCACGCCGCCCGCGCGCACCGTCGGCATGGTCTGGCGCCAGGGCACCGCGCGGCAGGACGAATTCCGCGAACTCGCCGCACTGATCCGGACGATCCTGAAGGACCGCGCGCCCGAGATCGTCGTGCTGGGCTGAAACGCGGGCCGCACCGCCTTCTGCCGGCCGACAGGCTGACATAAGATGCGGCGGGACGGACAATGGAAGGACCGAGATGCTCGACAAGCTGGAGATGTTCCTCGCCGTCACCAAGGAGCAGCATTTCGGCCGCGCGGCCGAAAGCCTCGGGATCACGCAACCTACGCTGTCGGCCGGGATCAAGCAGCTCGAGGAGCAACTGGGCGTGCAGCTGATCTTTCGCGGCTCGCGCTACGGCGGCCTGACGCCCGAGGGGCAGAGCACCCTGGTCTGGGCGCGGCGCATCGTCGGCGACGCCCGCCAGCTGAGGCAGGAAATGCGGGCGCTGCGCCACGGGCTCGCGGGGACGGTGCGGTTCGCGGTCATTCCCACGGCGCTGACCTGGGCCTCGGTCCTGACGGCGCGGTTCGCGCGGCGCCATCCGGCGGTCCGGTTCAGCGTGCTGTCGCGATCCTCGATCGACATCCTGCAGATGATCGACAACCTCGATGCCGATGTCGGGCTCTCCTACCTCGACAACGAGCCGCTGGGCCGGGTCAGTACGCAGCCGCTCTACCGCGAGCGCTACCGCCTCGTCTGCGCGGCTGATGCGCCGCTGGCGGCACGCGCCTCGGTGACGTGGGCCGACCTGCACGACGCGCCTTTGTGCCTGCTGACCTCCGAGATGCAGAACCGCCGCATCATCAACCGCTGCTTCATGCTGGCCGGGATCGAGCCGCAGGCGATGGTCGAATCGAACTCGACAGTCATGCTGGTCGCGCATGTCGAACAGGGCGACTGGATGACGATCCTGCCGGCCGAGATGGCGACGTTCCTGACCGCCGGAAAGCCTTTGGTCAGCATCCCCATCGAGGGCGGCGAACAGGGCCACGCCGTGGGCCTTGTGGCGCCCTACCGCGACCCGCACACGCCGGTCATCCATGCCCTGCTGGCCGAGGCGCGGCGGATGGCGGCCGAGGCTTAGCGGTTCGCGAGATGGCCAATGCCGCGCCGGGAAATACCCGAGGCCGCCTAGAAATCCGCGATTTTTGGGGAAGTTTTGGACACCTGCTATCGCGAAGGTGTCAGTGGCGGCCCGAGGAGGACAGCGCCGTTTCGTTTGCGGCCATGCGGTTGAGCCGGAAAGTTCCAACTCACGCACCCACTAAATATCAGTGTCTTACGAGGCGAGTTCCAACTTCTCAAGCCTTCGGTAGCACTCGCAACAGTACCGGAAGAAGATCGAGAGCAGCTGAAGAATCCAGCGAACGTGGAAACCAGTGCACTGCGGCTCGGCAATGGCTTGCCAAGGGTTGGAAACCACACGGTCGGGGTATCGCCTCAATGGCATCTGGCGCGGTTTCACTGCCGGAGCTTGCTATAAAATTAGAATTCGCCCTGCACCATAGATGCCGGACCCCAAATCGCCCATGGGCGAAGCGGTCAAGGATGTGGGAAGCTGACACAACGTCATCACTATCAACGCGGACGACGGCCATGGCTGCCCCAACCGACTCGGCGAAGCCCTCTCAACCCGCCGAGGACCGCGTCAGGCCGATTTTTTCTTCATCTTGATCCGATCGTCCGTGATCATTTTCATAAAAAGTAATATGGTCAAGCAGCGCGGGACGTTGCGACGGGAGTGTAGAGAGGATGACTTGGCCAATAGCGTCTATCGCTGACATGTTGCTGTTGGGAATGGCACGCTATCGGACAGGTGTATCCGTCGGCTACATGATCGCCGGAATTGTTCTTCTGATGGCGGCCTACATCTTGAGGATCCACGCCGTTGAATTCAATGGCGAGGTGGCGGGTGGCCAAATCGGCGGGCTCGATCCGGAGACCACTAAGCAGGTGGGTTACATTTGGGCGCCGAACTGGGCACTAGCGTCAATATTCATTCTCCCCCTGGCGATCTACAACCTCTTAGCCGCCCGCGCTTCCGCTGAGAGCATTTTGCCCTTACTCCTCGAACGTAAGATGATAGTCCGGCGCGACGGGGCGGCCACAGACGGCAAGGCGTTGCAGGAAGCTTGGCGCAGAACTGCGGCCAGTTGGTCAGTCTTCACCTTGATCTGCCTTCTAGGCGTTGCGGTCTTCATCATCCTCGCAGACTTCCTGCCGGTGGTCGGCAACTGGCTAAGCTCAGAGCCTTTCCGCGCGACCGAACTGCCAGGAATAACCATCGCGGATCCAGACTACGAATTTGATTGGTCCATCGCCGCCCTTTATCCATCCGAGGATGTGTCTTGGCAGCTCAATTACGCGTTCTCCTTATCCGTCTACGTCCTCGTGCCGATTATCGGAGCTGGGCTGATCTTCGGGTTGTTTATCTGGTTCGCCTCCATTTCGACCTTCTTCTCAGTCGGGCAGCTTAGAGCCGAGGGGTACGTCGTCGTGCCGGACATCGATAGCGACGATGAGCGGCGAGGCTTTGAAGTCTTCGAGGAGCTTTTTGACAGCCTCCTGCGCGCGGGTCTGATGACGGCCGCGATGGCGCTTTGCATGCACTACCAGAACGTGTTCCTGCGCTCACCGTCTCATGAAAACATCCTTGAGATGCTCTTCGCGGATTCGGTTGGTGTAGCGGGAAGCGCCCTTGATGGGGATTTCTCGCCGCTCATGAGCTACTTCACTGGATTTGATAGCATCGTTCACATTGAGAATTGCAGCATCAGCCTACAGACCTACGCCACAGCGCTGGTGAACATGCTTATCTTTGTGATCATCATCGGCCTGATGTGGCGCTGGCTTCGCAAGCTTGCCACTGGCGGCCTCGAATATACCGCCCGGCATATCCCTGTCACCAAGCGTCAGAAAGCGAAGCTGCTTACGATGCAGGTTTGGCCGGTCGGCTGGATGTCCGAGACGCTTCTTAGCCTAGTGATCGTACTGACCTTGGCAGCAATGTACTATATCAACCTCCTGCCGCTACTCCTATTTGTACTGGTGCTTTACGGTATAAAGAGCCTCATCTCGGCGGCGATACCATCATTCGGAGGAAGCTTCGCTGCCCGCCGGAATTTTGTTTGGCGAGATGCGGACGACGAGGACGACGATGCGTCATAAAGCAAGCGCAGTACTCTGGGCGGGGATCGCTGCGGCAGTCGTAGTAGGAGGATGCACCGTGATCGGAAATCGTTTCGAACAACAAATCCCGCGAGAGCAGGTCGTCCTTAGTACCGGCTCCGCAGATTTGCCTCCCGCGCCAGAAGTGCTGACGGTGACGACTTGGAATGTCGGCTACGGCGGAATGGGGCCTGAATCGGACTTCGTATTCGATGGGGGCAGCCAGCGACGCCCGCCCGAGGCGGCTCTGGTTGACAAGAACATCGCGGGGATTGCCGAGACAGTGAGCATGCTAGACTCGGACGTCCTCTTGTTTCAGGAGGCAGCGCGACCGTCCTGGATCAATTACGGTCGCGATTTGATCGCTGTACTGGATAGGGCGGCTGGAAACCGAAAGCGGCGCTTCGATGCTGACATTGTCACCCGGGGCGTGCCGCGCCCCTGGCGGGTTGAAATCGGCAACGCGACCTATTTCCGGCATCTGCCGTCGAATTATGAACTTGTGGGCCTCCCACTGGAGCCCTATTTCCAATTTGGCCTCTTTCGCAAGAACTATCGCATTCACGTCCTGCGCTTCGACGGCGAAGTGCCTTGGACCATTGCGAACATCCACCTGAGCGCTTTCGACCCCGAGGAAATCGATGTGCGACGCCAGCAAGTCGCCGCCGTTTTCGAGTTTGCGCAGGCTGAATACAGCGCCGGCCGATATGTCGTCATCGGAGGCGACTGGAACCTCATTCTCTCCGACGCAGCTTTTCCGCACCGTAGTGCCGAAGAACACTCTTTCTGGGTACGCGACTTCCCGGACGGCGCCTTGCCAGAGGGTTGGACTATTGCTGCCGGGTCGGAAGTACCAACCTTAAGGCTAGCCTACGCTCCCTATCAGGCAGGAGTAACCCGGACCATCGCAATCGATGGCTTCGCCGTCTCACCCAACGTGGGCGTGCGCAGCGTTGCGGCACAGGATCTCGGCTTTAAGTGGAGCGATCATAACCCGGTCACAGCGACCTTCGCGGCGCGGTGACGGGCTCGCCGCGAGCCTTCGCTGGCCAACGTCTGCGATGATCGGCATGACCTTTACTTCACCGCGATGACGACTTGCGCCACTACAACATCCCGTTCTTCCGGAACGAGTACTCCGTCTCCTTGCCGACGATGAGGTGGTCGTGAACGATCACGGACAGCGTCGAAAGCGCGGCGACCACCTCGTCAGTTGCGCGAATGTCCCCTTCGCTCGGGGTATTGTCACCTGACGGGTGGTTGTGCCCCAGGATGATAGCGGTCGCGTTTAGAACGAGGCAGCATTTTGGCGATCGCGCGTCGGTAGACCAGTACATGGTCGACCGTCCCCTCGGCCTGCGCTTCGTCAGCGATCAGCTTGTTCTTGCGGTCGAGACACATCACGCGGAATTGCTCGGTGTCCCGGTGCGCCATAGTGCGCCATAGCGGTACGGCAGTAGTCGATGAAGGCAGCCCATGTCGAGAATACATCCCTTTGGACATGTCCGTCGTCAGAGTTTTTTCGGAACGCTCGGGCTTTTTCGTAACGGAGGCTCTGGTTCGATTTTTGTTTAAGGTTAGGCGGCGCCGCTGTGATGCTGCAAGCGGCGTTTCTGGATGGTCTGCTTTTTGATCTCCTCTCTCATTTTCAGGATCTGTGCGCTGCGGCCGCGGTAGACGTCGGCGGGTGTCAAATTGCCCAGGCTCTCGTGGTATCGGCGGTTGTTGTAGTAGTCGACGAAGGCTTCGATCTGCCGTTCCAGGTCGCCAGGCAGGTAGTAGTTCTCCGGCAGTATGCGGTTCTTCATGGTCTGGTGCCAACGCTCGATCTTGCCCTGGGTCTGGGGTTCGGGGCCCCTCGAACGTGATCCATCCCATTGTCCTCAAGGACGTCCGCCAGATCTCCGGCGACGTAGGATGAGCCGTTGTCGGAGAGAAGGCGGGGTTTGTGTACGACCGTGACGTCGTCGCAGCCTGACGTCTCCAACGCCAGTTCCAAGGTTTCGGTCACGTCGCTGGCATTCATCGTCGTGCAGAGTTTCCACGCGACGATGAAGTGGCTGTGGTCGTCAAGGATCCTGCTGAGATAGAACCAGCCCCAGCCCCAGCCGTTGACTTTGAGGTAGGTGAAGTCAGTCTGCCAAAGCTCGTCGGGCCGGGTGGTCTTGTCCCGGAACTCGTCGGCGGCCCGGATCACGACATGGGCCGGCGCGGTGATCAGGTCGGCAGCTTGCAAAATCCGATAAGCTGATGATTCAGATACGAAGTAGCGCTTCTCGTCGGTGTATTTGACCGCCAGTTCCCGAGGCGTCAGATCCTCGTGTTCCAGCGCGAACTCGACCATGTCCTCGCGGATCTCGTCCGGAATGCGGTTCCAGACCGAACTCGGTTTCGGGGACCGATCCGCCAGCGCCTCGAGCCCACCTTCGGCCCATCGGGCATACCACTCATAATAGGTGCTGCTGGGAATGCCGATCATGGCCAGCGTACGTTTCACCGGCAGGTGCGACGCCTCGACCGTGCGGATGATCTCGAGCTTCTCGGAAGCCGGGTATCTCACGCCTCGTCCTCCCCATCGCCGACCATCCTTTCTTTCAGAAGCCGGTTCTCAAGCGTCAGCTCGGCAACCACCTCCTTGAGCGTAGCGGCCTCCGAGCGGAGTTCCTTGACCTCGGGCGCCGTCGCCTGGCGCGCCGTGTCGCCGGCCAGCCATTTCTTGCCGGCCTCGAGGAACTCTTTCGACCAGGTGTAGGAGAGGCTCTCGGCGATCCCCTCGCGGCGACTCAGCGCAGCGATGCTCTCCTCGCCACGCAGGCCCGCCAGAACGATACGGATCTTCTTCTCGGCCGAGTAGTGCTTGCGGGTTTTCCGTTTGATCCCCCTGACCAGCTTGTCAGCGGCATCCCTCGATGCTCCGGATTTCTTGTTCATCTTCGCTCCATAATGGCTTCGATGAAACAGAAATCCTCCGTTGCTCAAACCCTGAAATCTGTCCGGTAGGCGCTGACGTCAGACAAGCTGGACGCCCACCCGGCGAACACCCGTCGCAAGGTTTGGCGGGCGCTGTGCGCATTCTGGCTGGAGCGGGGCTTAATCAAGGAAGACCCGGCTTGCGAGGTACGGACGCGCAAGACGGCACAGAGCAGCGGACACAAAGCATGGACCCGAGACGACTTCGCGGCATTCCGTGCGTACTGGCCGGTCGAGAGCCGGGAGCGTTACGCCTTCGAGGTAATGTATCGGACGTGCGCAAGCATCGGCGACGCCTGCCGACTCGGTCCTGGCATGATCGAGGCCGAGGGTTGGCTGACCTACCGGCGCGGAAAGAGCGGGAGTGAGGCGGTGGCACCGACAAAGGGCGGCCCGGCATGGTATGAGCCGGACGCATGGCTTGACCGCTGCCGTGCAGCGCACCCGCGCCACATGACCTTCATCGTCACATCGCACGGCGCGGCCAAGTCCGAGAAGGCCGCAGCGCAGTGGTTCTCGCGCGTCTGCACGAAGGCGGGGCTAGACGATCTTACTGCCCACGGCATCCGCAAGGGCCGCGCGGCGGTGTTCAAGGAAAACGGCGCGACGAAGGATCAGCGCATGGCAATTCTTGGTCACGAGACCGAAGCACAGGCGCAGCACTACAGCAAGAGCGCGGACCTGAAGCGGGTCATTTCGGGAACGGAAGTTCCAACTCACCCCGAACCAAGTTCCAACTCTGCCGATTTTGGCAGTAAAATCAAAGGCGGTTTGGAGTGATGGCGGACCGAGGAGGATTCGAACCCCCGACCCCCTGATTCGTAGTCAGGTAC
>NZ_JBELMH010000017.1:0-42111 GCF_042096055.1 Citreimonas sp.
TGATCAGGCAGAGACCCGCAAGGTCCGTGGGCTCGATCTGCATGTCCGCCGCCTTCTTCCGTCCTTCACGCGCCCGTCGCCCGCGTCCCCGTGCCGATCCAAGCCGGTCGCACACGCGGCGTCAACGGCCGCGCACACGCCGCGGCGCAGGTGTCGCCGCGCGGTCACGAGCGCCGCTTAAGCCACGTCGTAGTAGTCGCGGTACCATTCGACGAAGCGGCGGACGCCATCGCGCATGTCGGTCTGCGGCCGGTAGCCGGTCAGACGTTCGAGCAGAGACGCCTCGGCCCAGGTGGCAGGCACGTCGCCGGGCTGCATGTCCATGAAGTTGCGGGTGACCGGCACGCCCAGCGCCTCTTCGACCGCGTCGACGAAATCCAGCAGGCGTTCGGATTTGGAGTTGCCGATGTTGACCACCCGGAACGGCGCTACGGGCGACAGGCTGTCGCCCTCCTCGATCGACTCGGGGCCGTCGGGCCGCACCGGTGCCGCGTCGATTAGCAGCCGGATCGCGCGCACGAGATCGTCGACGTAGGTGAAGTCGCGGTACATCTCGCCGTGGTTGTAGACGTCGATGGGCCGGCCGTTCAGCGTCGCCTCGACGAACTTGAACAGCGCCATGTCGGGACGACCCCAGGGACCGTAGACGGTGAAGAACCGGAACATGGTCGTCGGCAGGTCGTAGAGATGGGCGTAGCTGTGGCCCATCGCCTCGGTCGCCTTCTTGGTCGCCGCGTAGATCGTCATCGGCGTGTCGGCCTTGTCGGTCTCGCGGAACGGCATCTCGGTGTTGGCGCCGTAGACCGACGAGGTCGACGCCATCATCAGGTGCCGCACGGAGTGTCGGCGCGCGGCCTCCATCACGTTGAAGGTGCCCATCACGTTGGCGTCGACGTAGGCGCGCGGGTTCTCGAGGCTGTAGCGCACGCCCGCCTGCGCGGCGAGGTGCACGATCACGTCGGGCTCGAACCCGTCGATGGCGGCATCCAGCGCCTCGCGATCCTCGAGCATCGCCTCGGTCGCCGAGAAACCGGGCGTCTGCGACAGCATCGCGTGGCGCCGGGCCTTCAAGCGGACGTCGTAATAATCGGTCATACCGTCGAAGCCCGCCACGGCGTGCCCCTCGTCCAGCAAAAGCCGGGCCAGGTGAAATCCGATGAAGCCTGCGGACCCGGTAATGAAAATGCGTTGCATCAATGCCCCCGGTCAAAGTGATGACGCGCCGCGCCGCGCGCCTCTTTCCGCGGCACCGATAAAGAACCCCGTGCCCGGAGGAAAGGGTGCCGGCACGCGGTTCATTCCGCATTCACCGCTTTTCGCTTTTCGCGCGAACGTTAAATGACAGGAAGTTCGCACCCGCATAAACCAAAGGAGTATTCGGTGCGCAAAATTCACTCTGTCAAGCCGGCCTATATTGTCCAATCCGCGAAACTGTGAAAGGCAAGCTTGGATCCATGGGACCTGAACAACAATGCTCGAGAAAACTTCGGCAACCCGCCTGACACCAGCGCAGCCGAACGTGGAAAGCGACGATGAATTCAACATCGCCGCGTTCCTCGGCGCGCTGTGGCGGGGGAAGTGGATCCTGCTGGTTTGCGCCCTGCTGACCGGCGCGGTCGGCGCCTACAACGCCTATGTGGTCGCGGTGCCCAAGTATCGGGCAACCACGACGCTGGTGTTCCAGAACACCGACAACCAGCTGGTCGATATCGAAAGCGTCGTTTCCGGCGTTCGGACCGATTTCGAAGGCATCAACACCGAGATCGAGGTGATCCGCTCTCGCGGTCTGCTCGAGTCCCTTGTGCGCGAACTGGATCTTCACGAGGACCCCGAGTTCAACCCCGCCCTGCGCCCGCCGCCGCAATATTCCCTCGACACTCTGATCGGCCCCGTCATCGACGCCGCGCGCACCGCGGCATCCGAGCTGGGCCTGCCCATCGCGCCGCCTACGGTGCCGGACAACAACGTGTCCGAGCCAGCCATGAGCGACGAGGCCGCCGCGATCAACCGTGCCGTGAACCAGGTGCGCGCCAGCATCAACGTGAACCTGCAGCGCAACACCTACCTGTTCACCATCCGCGCCACGACCGAAAACCCGCAGAAATCGGCGCTGATCGCGAACACGCTGGCGGAATTGTACATCGCCGACCAGATCGACGTGAAGTCCTGACGATCGAGAACGCGGTGTCTTGGCTGTCAGAGCGGGTGGTCGAGCTCGAGGCCGAGCTGAACGAGCGCGAGAACACGCTGAACGAATTGCGCAGCCAGATCGGCGTGACCGACCAGGCCGCGCTGGAAGCGATGAACCAGCAGCTTCAGAGCATCCGCGACCGCGTGGCTCAGACCCGCGCCGACCTGAGCGTGGCTCAGTCCCGGGTCGAGAGGCTCGAGAACGCCCGCGAGACCGGCGACATTCAGACCATGGCCGAGGCCGCCGGCGACGCGGCCCTCCAGCGGATCCTGGGCGACGACGGGGCCGCCAGCCCCGAGGACAGGGCGCTGTTCGGGGAACGCTACGCGCAGGTGCTGCAACAGGCCCGCGACGCCGCGGACCGCCTGTCGCGCCAGCAGGAGGCGCTGCAATCCTCCTTCTCGCAGCTCGAAGACGAGGCCGAGCAGCGCGCCAGCCGGCTGATCGAGCTGCAACAGCTCGAACGCGACACCGAGGCGACCCGCACCCTATACGAGACCTTCCTGACGCGCCTCAAGGAAACCTCGGTCCAGCGCGGCCTGCAACAGGCCGACAGCCGCATCCTGTCCGAGGCGCTTCCGGGTGGCTACGTCGAGCCGCGCAAGTCGCGCATCATCGTGATGGCGGCGTTGTTCGGCGTTCTCATCGGCTCGGCTTTCGTGCTGTACCGCCAGTTCGTGCACCACGGCGTGCGCAGCACCGAAGAGCTCGAGGAGATCACCGGCCTCGGCGTGATCGGCCAGGCGCCGCGCTTCCCGGTGAAGCGCCGCAACCAGCTGATTGGCTACCTCAACAGCAGCCCGACATCGGCCGGGGTCGAGGCGATCCGCAACATCCGCACGTCTATCATGCTGTCGAACGTCGATCATCCGCCGCAGGTGATCATGCTGTCCTCGGCCGTGCCGGGCGAGGGCAAGACGACCATGTCGGTGTCGCTGGCCCACAACTTCGCCAACCTGGGCAAGCGGGTGATCATCGTCGAGTGCGACCTGCGCCGCCGCACGCTGCTGAACTATTTCGACCTGCCGGGGAACACCTCGGGGATGATCGCGGCGCTGGACGGGCGCAAGTCGCTGGACGACGTCATCGTGAAAGGCGACAAGCTGGCCTTCGACGTGCTGCCGGGCGACCGCTCCAGCGTGAACGCCGCCGACATCCTGGCGTCGCAGAAGTTCAGCGACCTGATCGCGACGCTGCGCGAGCACTACGACATCGTCATCCTCGACACGCCGCCGGTGCTGATCGTGCCGGATGCGCGCGTCGTGGGTCAGCACGCCGACGCCACCGTGCTGGTGGTCAAATGGAACCAGACCAACCGCAAGATGATCCAGGACGCGCTGCGCGCCCTGCGCTCGGGCGACGTTCGGGTGCTGGGCACGGTGCTGTCGCAGATCGATCCGCGCGGGTTGAAGCGATACGGCTATGCCGGGCGGTATGGCGCGTATTCGTACTACGCTAAGCGGTACTACGATACCTGACACAGGCCCGGTCTCGCGGCGCCTCAATAATGGGCAAACGGGCACGGCGACGCTTCATTGCCGACCGGCACTATCGGCGCGCAGCACGATCGGTTTGATTGCGGTTACCGCTTGCGTAAGGTAAGGCCAAGCTGGGCCGAGCCCGGACCTCGTCCGGATGCGAAGTCGTAAAGACCCGGTTTTCAATGGTACACGTGACGCGGCGGGGCAGGTCGATCTTGGTTGGAGTTGCGAAACAGGTTTCGCGCGCGATCCGCACGCCGCTGCAGAAGGGTGCGCTGCACCTGTACGGCGGGGGCGTGCGCGTCGCGTCGGCCTTTCTGCCGCGGTTGCGGCACAATCCCGGCACCCGCTGGCTGTTCGTCGCGTGCCTGCCCAACGGCGGCTCGACGGCGCTGGCGAAGATGCTGGGCAGTTCGCGCTCGGCCGTGCGTCTCACCCCGTCGGGCGAAGGGCAGTGGCTGGTGCCCGCGATGTCCGCCACCGGGCGGCGCTGGGATCCCGACCTGCCGCTGGACTACGCGCAGATCCGCCGCGTCTGGCTGAGCCGCGTGCCCGCCGGCCGGGACTGCGTCGTGGTCGAGAAATCTCCGCCCAACCTGTGCCGCTTCCGTACGCTGACCGCCGCCTTTTCGGAAATGCCGACGCTGGCCCTCGTCATGAGCCGCGACCCGGTCGCCGTCTGCGCCAGCTGGGCCAAGCGCTACGCCCCCTCGACCGTGATCCGCACCTGGCACCCCGAGCTTGCGGGCCAGGGTCTGGAACGCGACGACATCGCCTTTCACGAGGCGCTGGGCCGGATCTGCGGCCGCCGGTTCGAGATGCTGCGCGACGCGGCGGACATTCCCGGCGCCATCGTCACCACCTACGAGGACGTCGCGCGCGACCCCGAAGCGTTGCGTGACAGACTGGCCGACGCCCTGCCGCAACTGTCCGACATCGACCCGCGCGTCAGCCTGGGCGTGAAGGATTACCCCGAGCAGAGCTTTCGCGACATGAACGCCGCGGATATCGCACGACTGTCATCTGATCAGGCTAACGCGATCCGGCGCGGCCTCGCTCCGCATGATGCAGCGCTTCGCCATTTCGGATACACGTCGACGAGCACCCCCGCATGAGCACGCTGCCGAACTTCCTCGTCATCGGGACCGCGAAGGCGGGCACCTCGTCGCTGGCGCGCTACCTCGACCAGCATCCCGAAGTGTGCTTCGCCCGGGTGCAGGAACCCAACTTCTTCGCCTTCGACCACCAGTTCGCCCGGGGCGAGGATTACTACCGCTCGCTCTATTCCCATCACGCGGGCGAGCCGCGCGCCGGCGAAAAGAGCTGGCGCTACTCGTGCAACGCCGTGTACCCGCAGGCCTTCGACCGCATCCGCGAGATGCTGCCCGAGCTGAAACTGATCTACGTGCTGCGCGACCCGGTCGCGCGGGGCATCTCGATGTGGCGCGAACTGCGCGATGCGGGTCAGGACATCGTCGACTCCGATTGCGAGCGCGCGCTGCTGACCGACCCGCTGATCCTCGACAGCATGGCCTATGCCTCGACCTATCGCCGCTTCGCCGACGCCTACGGCGCCGAGAACGTGCTGGTCCTGTTCTTCGAGGACATGGTCCGCGATCAGGACGCGTTCCATGCACGCGCCACCGATTTCCTGGGCATCTCCCGTTTTACCCCCGAGGCGCCGATCCACGAGAACCTGTCGGTGGGCCTGCGCAGCGACGGCAGGATTCTCGAATTCATGCGCCGTGCCGGGCTGGACGGCCTGGCCCGGAAGGTTTTGCCGGACAATCTGCGGGCGTTGGGACGGCAGCATTTCAAGAAGCCCATCGGCAAGGTCGAGCTGTCGCCGCAGACACGCGCGGCGTTCCTCGACAAGGTTCGCCCCGAGGCCGCCGAGGCGCTGGCGCTGGCCGGCAAGCCGGCCGATTTCTGGGCGCTCGAATGAGCTCGCCGCTCAAGCGCATCGTCAAGAACTTCGGCGTCCTGCTGTCGGGGCAGTTTATCGTCACGGGCTTGGGATTCCTAGCGCTGACGCTGAACACCCGCGCGCTGGAGCCCGCCGACCTGGGCCGGCTGTTCCTGGTGCAGGCGACGTGCGAGCTGATCTCGAAGGTGATCGCGTTCCAGAACTGGCAGACCTTCATCAAGCTGGGTGCCGAGGACGAGGCCGGCGAGAACCCGGTCACGCCGCTGTGGGTCTTCGGCGTCACGCTGGACTTCGCGGCCGCCGCCATCGCGGCGGTCATCTCGGGGGTGCTTCTGGCGTTCTTCCCTGGGGTGGTGGGCCTCGACCCGGAAACCGGCCGCTGGGGTCTGGTCTATGCGGCGGCGCTTCTGTTCTCCGGCACCAGCACCTGCATCGGCACGCTGCGGCTTTACGATGCGTTCAGCCAGGTGGTCACGGTCAACAGCGTCCAGGCCGCGCTTCTGCTGGTGAACGCCGCGGTGCTGTTCTGGCTCGACGCGCCGCTTGCGGCGTACCTGGTTGTGATTCCGCTGGTCGTCGCTGTGACCTCGGTCGCGATGATCGTGTTGGGTTGGCGCAAGCTGCGGCAGACGCATCCGGGCGACACCAGGCTTTGGCCCGACGCGGGCCAGCGCCGTCGCTTCCTCAGCTTCGCCTTCGGGGTCAGCGCGTCGGGCAGCCTGACCGCGTTCCGCCAGCGCGGCGAGATGCTGATGGTCGGCGCCATCCTAGACCCGGCCGCCGCAGCGCTGTTCGGCGTGGCCTACCGGATGTCTGCGTTGGTCGCGCGCTTCGCCCAGTCGGCGCGCGTGTCGGTCTACCCCGAGTTCAGCCGCATGGTGGCGTCGGGCGGGTTCTCCGACGCGGCGGCGCTGGCGTTCAAGCTGACGCGCTGGACCGCCGCCGTGGCCGCGATCGCCATGCTGGTCATCGTCTTCGCCGGCGGCGAGATCCTGGCGCTGCTGTTCGGCGAAACGTTCCGCGCGGCCCTGCCGAACCTGGTGCTGCTGGGGCTGGGATCGGCGATCTATGCCTGCATCTTCGCCTTCGGCCCGCTGGTGCAGATCACCTTCGGCAGCTGGCGTTTCTTCGCCTTCACGCTGACCGCCTTCGCGGGCTTCGTCGTGGCGGGCGCCCTGGGGCCGTATCTGTTCGGACAGCCGGCGGCCGGCGCCGGCGCGGCGGTCTACTCGATCATCCTCGCCACCTTGCTGACGGTGCAAATCCGCCGGCACGCAAAGAAACAACAGGACACCTGACATGGCACGGCTGCTGCTTCACCTCGGCTATCCCAAGACCGGCACGACGACGCTTCAGACCAGCGTCTTCGACGTGCTGCACCGCGCGGGCCACATCCGCTACCTCGGGATGGGCGGCTTTCACCGCGACGCTACGCCGCGGCGGCGGACCTTCTTCACCACGCTGAACGAGGCGCTGTATCTCGAATCCGACGCGGCGTTCGCCGAGGCGTTGCCCGGCCTGCGAAAGGCCTATACCGACCTGATCGCCGACCTGCCGGGCGACGGCCCGGTGGTGCTGTCGAACGAGCATTTCCTGCTGTCGAGCTGGTCCAGCCGCCAGCGCGACGCGCGCATCTTCCCGTCGCGCACCGCCCCGCGGCTGGCGCAGGTGTTCGGCGACGAGGCTGTCTCGCTGCTGATCGGCACGCGCGAGACCGCGGCGCTGATGCGGTCGATGTACGTGCAGCGCCGGTCGAACAAGGCGCACGTCAATCATGACCGCATCGAGGGCACGCTTTCGGATTACGTCGATCACGTCTGCGCCCGGCGCGACTTCACCGCCGAGATGTTCGAGTTCGACCAGAACCGCGCGCGCTACCTGGCCGCGTTCGACAACCCGCCGCTGCTGGAAATCGGCCTGGACGAGCTGGCGCGCGATCAGCGCGACACGGTGCTGCGCCTGCTGAGGTTCATGGACCTGCCCGACACCGCCGCCGACGCGCTGAGCTTTCCGCTGGACCACCACAACGTTAAGTCCAAGACCGGCAGCGGCACCGTGGTCGAGAACGTGCCCGCCTTCCTGCGGCCCGTCGCGCGCAGCCGTCTGCTGTCGCCTCTGGCCCGCCGGCTGGCGCGCTCGGGTCCGCTGGGCCGGCTGCGCGACACGCTCATCGCGCCCGAGGAGATCCCGAACCTGAGCCCCGACCAGGCGGACGCAATCCGGAACGCGTTTCCGGCCAACGCCCGCTCCGCCCGCGCCACCGACTGAGGACCGAAGCAGATGGCCCTATACCTGAAGAACGACGCGATCTTCCTGCACATTCCCAAGACCGGCGGCAGCTTCGTCTCGCGCATCCTCTACGACCAAGGGCTGGTCTCCTACCAGATCGGCGGCAAGCATTCGGACGCGTCGCACATCCTGGTGCCGCCGCTGGGCTCGAAGCGGCCCAACCGGCGACCCAAGGAGTGGCTGAAATACGCGCTGGCGGTGCGGCGGCTGCGTCGCAACCCGTCACCGGTGCTGGTGCACGCGGTGCGCAACCCGTATTCATGGTACGAAAGCTGGTTCAAGTACATGAGCGCGCCTGACCGCGCCTGGCGCGACTGGGGCACAACCGGACAACCGCTCGACTACCACCCGAACATGGAGCTGAACGGCATCCGGGGCGACGACTTCAACGCGATGATGGCGGACATGATCGAGAAGCAGCCGGCCTACGTAACGCGGCTCTACTGCCGGTTCGGCAGCTTCGGCAACACCCGCGTGCTGAAGCTCGAGACCATCGCGCAGGACCTGTGCGACCTGCTCGACGACATCGGCGCGGAATACGACCGCGACAAGGTGCTGGAAGAACCGCCATACTGGGTCAGCAAGAAGGCCCCGATCGAGTGGGATCCGAAACTGCGCGCCCGCATAGCCGAGCTGGACCGCGCCGCGTTCGAGATCTACGGCTACACCCCCTGACGCGCGCCGCGCGGCCGAGAAAGAGACCCATGTCCTGGCACTTCGTCATCCCGCCCGCCTTCGCCGAAGAGGTCGCCGCCCTGCCCGACAGGGTGCTGGGGCAGGATTATCCCTACTGGCTGGGCGGCCGGTTCAACTGGGTTGCGCAAAGCTACCTGGTGCTGCGGCAGTACCGCGAGGGCCTGACGCTGGGCATGGCGCCCGAACCGGACCGCATCAACTTTGCCCATTGCATGGGCTGGCGCGCCATGGGCGCCCGGCGCGGCGAATTCCGCATCAGCGTGCGCGCGGACTACCCGCGGCTGTTCGACGTCGATTTCGAGATCCTGCAGAATCCCGCCGTTCCGCTGGGACCCCGGCAGGCCTACCTGCCCTACTGGCCCGTCCCCGGCGTGATCCCGCGCGATCCGTCGCGGCAGGGCTTGAAGGTGCTGGCCTATGCCGGCCGGATCGGGCCGCTGAACCTGGCCGACGATCTCAAGGGGGGGCCGACCGGCCTGCCGCGGGGGCTCGAGTTCCGGATCATCCCGCCCCACCTGTGGCACGACCTGTCGCAGATCGACGCGCTGATCGCGATCCGCACCTTCGACGGCGCGCCCCATGACGCGAAACCGCCCAGCAAGCTGTTCTCGGCCTGGAGGGCGGGCATCCCGCTGATCGCCGGCGGGGACAGCGCGTTCTCGGCGGTAGGAACGCCGGGACACGACTACCTGCGCGTCCGCACCCGGGAGGAATTCACCGACGCGCTGCAGCGCCTGCACGACGACCCGGACTTCTATGCGCGGATCGCCGACAACGGCCATGCCCGCGCCGACGAGGTGAGCCACGAGGCCTTCGCCCGAGACTGGATCGCGGTCTTCGACGACCGGATCGCGCCGCGCTTCGAGGCGTGGAAGCAGGACCGGCTGAAGGGTCTCTACGCGCTGGCCGCGCGCGGGGCGGACCGCGGGCGCGACACGGCCTCGGGCCTGAAGTCGCGGCTGCGTTCCCTGTCGAGACGTCCCACATGAGAGAGCGCGCGATCACCGTCCAGCTCGGCGCCCGCCGGCAATACGCCGTACCGGCCGCATTGGCCTCGGCCGACAGGCTCGAGGCGCTGTACACCGACCTCTGCGCCGGGCGCGGCATCGGGCGGCTGTCGACGCTGATCGGCCGCGTCCCTCCGCTGGCAAGGCGTCTCAACCTCGAGCGGCGGCGCCCGCCGGCCGACGTGCTTGCCCGCACGCGCGTGTTCCCGCGCTGGTTCGTCGACATGCAAAAGGCGTTGCGCAACGCCAAGGACCCGGGCGACCGGACGCGCCGCCTGCGCGCCGCGCAAGAGGCCGCGGCGCGCCGGATGATCCGCGCGGGCTACGGCGACGCGACGCATGTCGTTTCGATGTTCGGCGAGGCGGTGGGGTATCTCGCGGAAGCGAAGAAGCGGGGGCTGGTGACGGTCACCGACATGAACATCGCCCCCAGCACCGAGGCCATCGTCCGCGAAGAGCAGGCGCGCCACCCGGACTGGGAGGCGCCCAAGATCTTCTACGGCCAGAGCTCCGCGGCCGAGGCCGGAGTCGCCCCCGCGATGGACGCGGTGCTGGCGGCGACCGACATCTTCCTGTGTCCGTCCGACTTCGTGCGCCAGGACCTGGTGCAGAATTTCGCCGTCTCGCCCGACCGCGTCCGGCTGATGCCCTACGCAGTCAACCCGAAGTGGTTCGCGCTGACCCCCGCTCCGGTCCGGGGTCGCATCCTGTTCGCCGGCGGCGCCGAGTTGCGAAAGGGAATCCACGTCCTGGCTGAGGCCGCGCGCCTGCTGGCCGAGGCCGGCGCCGATGTCGAGGTGCAGGTTGCCGGAAGTGTGCCCGACGCCATCCGCACCCGCGCCGAGACGCGCCACCTGTCGTTTCTCGACCGGCTCGACGCCGCGCGCATGGCGCAGGCCTTCGCCTCGGCGGACGTGTTCGTGCTGCCGTCGCTCGCGGAAGGGTCGGCCGGCGTGACCTACGAGGCGCTGGGCAGCGGCGTTCCCGTGGTGACCACGTTCGAGGCCGGCTCGATCGTGCGCGACGGGCAGGACGGGCGCATCGTGCCGGCCCGCGACGCGCCCGCGCTGGCGGACGCCCTGCAACAGCTGGTCGAGGACCGCGCGATGCGCGACGCAATGGCCGCGTCGGCGCGGGAGCATGCGCGCGCCCACAGCTGGGCGGCCTTCGCCACACGACTCGAGACGGCGATCTTCGGGCGGGAGGGGCAACCATGATCCTCGTCGTCGCGGTCGCGCTTGCCATCGTCATCCACGGGCTGCAGCGCCCGGCGGGCTATCTGCAGCTGCCCACGCTGATCGGCCTGCTGTGCCTGGGGTGGTTCGTGCCGCAGCTAGCGCAGATCGCCGGGGACACGACGGTGCCCGCATCCGGGCTGAACCGCCTTCTGGCGATGATAACGCTGTCGCTCGGCGCGTTCTGGGCCGGCTGGTACGCGACGCCGTCCACCGTGCGGACGCGCCCGCCGCCGGATTTCTCGCGTCTCGTGCCCGCGGCGGCGATCCTGACGTTCGTCAGCGTCGGCATCAACCTGCTGCTCGAGAGCTACCGGGCCGATATGTCGGGCATCCAGCAATGGAGCGGCCCGATCACCATCATCGCCTTCTTCGCCCAGATCCGCGACATCGCGCTGGCGGTGTCGCTGCTACTGTTCCTGGGGCATCGCACGCGCGTGACGGGCATCCTGCTGCTGTTGAACCTGGCGATCACGGTGCCGGTGGCGTTCACCCTGCTGCGCCGGTCCGAGATGATCGGCCTGGGCGCAGCCACCATCTGCGCGTTCTGGTTCGCGCGGCGCCAGCAGATCAGCATGGTGATCATGATCCCCGCCGCCCTCGCGCTGAGCGTCGTGATCTACGTCATCGGTCCGCTGCGCGGCGCCGCCCGCACCATCGAGATCATGACCGGTCAGCGCCCCAACCTCTTCGATCCCGTTCTTTGGAGCAGCATCGACCTCAACGCGGCGATCGCGAGCAGCGCGCAGAAGGCGCTGGACGTGCGCAACGCGCTGTACCTGATCGACTACCATGCGGAATCCTACGCCTACGGCTTCGGCTCTACGGTGTGGAACGGCCTGATGAAGCTGTACGTGCCGGGCCAGATCTTCGGCTACGAGTTCAAGCAGTCGCTGTATATCGGCGAACGCGGCGGCGCGTACGACGACATCCTGCTGCTGTACGACTTCCGCTTCGCCGAGGGCACGACGGCGACCGGCTTCGGCTCGGCCTTCGCGGATTTCGGCTATCTCGGGGCGCTGAACTTCCTGATCATGGCGGTGGTCCTGAAGCGCATGTTCGCGCGCGCCGAGGCGGGCAGCTTCTGGTCGCAGGTCGCCTACATGTGCTTCCTGCCGCTGGTCATGGTGTCGATGACCCACGGCCACGACCGGTTCTACATCTCGATCCCGTTCCTGGTGACGATCATCCTGCTGTTCCGCGCGATATCGGAACGCCGCTTCGTGTTTCGCAGTTCGCAAAGGGGAATTCGATGAGAACGAGGGGCACCACGCTGGTCCGCGGCTTCCACGCGATCCTGCGCCGGCTCACCATCTCGGCCCGTCTTCTGTACTACCAGGCGACCGTCTTCGCGTGGCACCGCGCGGCGCCCGCCGGAACCAAGGTCTATGGCCGGCTGCGGGTGCCGCACGTGCCCTGCGCCCTGACGATGGGGCGGGGATGCGGCTTTGGCCATGACGTCGTGCTGAGCACCGGGCGCTCCGCGCATATCCGCCTCGGCGACGAGGTCACAATCAACGACGGCTGCCTGCTGATCGCCAGCGAGGCGATCGAGATCGGCGATCGCGTGGCCATCGGCGAATACGTGTCGATCCGCGACCAGCAGCACATCCACGTGCCGGGCAAGGGCGTGCGCAACCAGGGCTTCGACGTGGCGCCGGTGCGGATCGGGTCGAACACCTGGATCGGCCGGGGCGTGTTCATCGGCCCCGGCACGCGTATCGGCGCAGACTGCATCGTCGCGGCCAACAGCGTGGTGCACGGCACGTTCCCCGACGGCGTGCTGATCGCGGGCGCGCCGGCCGTGACGAAGAAATCCCTCGTGGGCGCCGAGGTGGCGTCGTGACGCGCGTCGCGATCCTCTCGCGCCAGGTGACGGCGTATCATCACGCGCGGTTCGACGCCTGCGTCGACCGCTTCGCGAAGGTCGACGTGCTGTCCCTGGCCAACGAGGGCAAGTTCGCCCAGATCCTCGCCCGGGTCGACAGCACGCGGTACGGACTGCACCGCGTCTTCCCCGACCTCGCCACGTACCGCCAGGCAGCCGCGCAGGGGAACGTCTCGACCGAGGTGACGAGAAGGCTAGACGCGCTGGACCCCGACGCCGTGGCGATTCCCGGTTGGGCCTCGCCGGAAAGCTACGCCGCGCTGACCTGGGCGCGGGCCAACCGGCGCGGCATCGTGCTGATGTCCGACAGCCAGGCGCTCGACGCGCGGCGCAATCCGCTGCGCGACTGGATCAAGAGCCGGATCGTCCGCAGTTGCGACGCCGGTCTCACGGCGGGCCGGCGTCATCGTGATTACCTGGCGCAGCTGGGCATGCCGGCCGACAAGGTTCGGCTGGGCTACGACGCCGTCGACAACGACCATTTCCGGCGCGGCGCCGATGCCGCCCGCGCGGACGACGCCGCCACGCGCCAGCGGCTGGGCCTGCCCGCGCGCTACGTTCTGGCCTCGGCCCGCTTCATCGCCAAGAAGAACCTGCTTGCGGTGATCGAGGCCTATGCGCAGGCGGGCCGCAGCCGGCCCGACGACGCGCTGCCGGACCTGCTGGTCGCCGGCGACGGCGAGGATCGACCGGCGCTCGAGTCCGCGATCGCGCGGCTGGGGCTGGTCGATCGCATCCATCTGCCGGGCTTCTTCGACTACGACTCGATGCCCGCGCTCTACGGCCTGGCGCACGGATTCGTGCATGTGCCGCTGACCGAGCAATGGGGCCTCGTCGTGAACGAGGCCGCCGCCGCGGGCCTGCCGATGGTCCTATCTGAGACCTGCGGCGCCGCGACCGAGCTTCTGGAACCTGGCCGCAACGGCTGGATATGCGCTGCCGAAGACGGCGCGGCGCTTGCCTCGGCGCTGGGTGCGATGATTTCCCTGTCTACCGAAGAGGCCGCGCGCATGGGCGACGAAAGCCGCGCGATCGTCGCCGACTGGGGACCGGATCGTTTCGCCGACGAGCTGGCCGCCGCGGTGCGCGTCGCCCAAACCGGCCAGGGCGGCCCGCTTTCGCTGCTGGACCGCCAGATCGTTCGCTACATGAGCCGCAAGGTGATCGAGACCGTCGCATGACCGAGCCCGTCCTGAGCCGCCGCAATGCCGACAAGCCGGTTCTGATCGCGTCGCACCCGCGCTCCGGCACGCATCTGGTGATCGACCTGCTGCGCCGGCAATTTTCCAGCACCCGCAATTGGCGCTGGTGGGGCCTGCCGCTCGATCACCTCTATCTCAACCTCGAGCGGCTGGAATCGCGGAACCGGCATTTTCCCGAGGCGTTGGCCCGCCGGATCGTGAACCGCCCCCGGCGTGCGATCCTGAAGACGCATTTCCAGGCCGATTTCGCCGCAAGCTGGGTCGAAGAGGAATCCCGCGCCCCCGCGCGGCCCTGGCTGGATCTGGTCGACGGGGGGCAGACCTTCTACATCGTGCGCCATCCTCTCGACGTGATGGCGTCTTACCATCAGTTCATGGCGGGCTTCGACGCGGATGTCGCCCGGCTGTCCTTCGCCGACTTCCTGACCAGCCCGCACTGGAGCGGCGAGACCGACAGGCTGGGCTGGTGGCGCGCCCATGTCGAGGGCTGGGAAGCCCGCCCGAGCGTTAAGGTCCTGCGCTACGAGGACATCGTCAAGCGCACCGACGCCACGCTGTCGCGCATCGAAGAGACCCTGGGCGAGAAGCGGACCGGCCGCACGCCGCTTCTGCCCCCGAAGATCACGTCGATCACCCGCACCCGGCTGGACCGGCTGACGCGGCTGTCGCCGGACTCGACCGGCATCGTCGCGGATCGCGAGGCGTTTCCCGCCGCCCGCTGGCAGGAGGTTCTGGACCAAGCCGCTCTCGATGCCGTCGCCACCCGACTGTCGCCGCTGCTCGACCGGTTCGGCTATGGCCTGACCGGGGAAAAGGTGCGGCCGTGGCCGGCGTGACGCGTCCCGTCTGCCACCTGACCGGCGGCCTGACGCGTGCGTCGGGGGGCGTCATAGAGGCGATCGTCGGGATGGCCGGCGGGCTTGAACACGCAGGCCGGAGCGTCGAAGTGGTCGGCTTGGGCCAGCCATCCGACACGCGCGAGTTGCCCGGAACCCTGTCGGCCCGCGCCGTGCCGGCGCTGGGCCTCAAAGGCATGACCCGCGTCACGATTCTGCGCGAGGCGCTGCTGGAGACGGATGCCGATATCGTTCACCAGCACGGGTTGTGGAACCCGACGATGACCTTCGCGGTCCGCGGCTGGAAACGCCGCGCCGGCAGCGACTCGCGTGTCGTGATCTCGCCCCACGGGATGCTTGATCCGTGGGCGCTGACGAACAGCCGCTGGAAGAAACGCGTAGCCCTGGCGGCGTTCGAACGGCGTGCGTTGCAGCAAGCGGATTGCCTGCACGCGCTCAACGACTCGGAACTCGCGTCGATCCGCGCGCTTGGGCTGCGCAATCCCGTGGCCGTCATCCCGAACGGCGTCCACCTGCCCGACCTGGACGCGCCGCAGGCGGCGGCGAACGAGGCGGATCCGCGGCAGGTCCTTCTGTTCCTCGGCCGGCTGCACCGCAAGAAAGGCATTGCCGAGACCATGCAGGCCTGGGCGCGGCTGATCGAGGAAGAGCCGGATATCGCGCGCCAGTGGCGGCTCGTCGTGGCGGGCTGGGACGATGGCGGTCACCTTGGCACGCTGGAAAAGCTGCGCACGACGCTGGGACTGGAGGCGCATGTCGGCTTTCCCGGCCCTGTGTTCGGCGCCGAAAAGGCAGCGCTGCTGGGCAATTGCGGCGCGTTCATCCTCGCCTCGTATTCCGAGGGGTTGCCGATGGCCGTGCTCGAAGCCTGGGCGCACGCCAAGCCGGTCTTCATGACCCGGGCATGCAATCTTCCCGAGGGCTTCGAGGCCGGGGCGGCGATCCAGATCGACACCGATCCAGCCGAAATCGCGCAGGCCCTGCGGAGCCACCTTGGCGGAGCGCAACTGCAGCAAATCGGCCAATCCGGCCGGAAGCTGGTCGAGGCGCGGTTTTCGTGGAACAGCGTGGGCCTGCGGCTGGACGCGGTCTATGCCTGGCTTTCGGGAGAGCGGCCGGATGCGCCCGACGACGTGGAGACCGCATGACGGAACATGACACTGCGAGCGACGAGGACTGGGTCGCCCGGAACCGCTCGGCACGGAAATGGACGCGTCGCGAACTGGCGGGACGCGCGTTGTGGTCGCTTGGGGCGCTGGCGTTCCGCTTCAGCCCGCGCCCTCTCTGGGGATGGCGTCGCTGGCTTCTGCGCCGCTTCGGCGCGCGGGTCGGCGCGCAGGTGCATGTCTTCCCGACCGTGCGCATCGCCATTCCGTGGAACCTCGACCTGCACGATTTCTGTGCCGTCGGCGACGGGGCCATTCTGTATTCGCTGGGCCCGATCACGATCGGCGCGCGCGCGACCGTGTCGCAATACGCGCATCTTTGCGCGGGCAGCCACGACTGGCGCGATCCGACGATGCCCCTGCTGAAGCCTCCGATCAACATCGGGCGCGACGCATGGATCTGCGCCGACGCCTTCGTCGGCCCGGGCGTATCCGTCGGGGACGGCGCCATCCTGGGTGCGCGGGCCGTCGCGACCAGACCGGTGCCCGCGCAGGAAATCCATGCCGGAAACCCGGCTCGCAGGATCGGCCGGCGCGACTAGGGCCGCAGGCAAAGGCCCCGGGATGCATCCCGGGGCCTGCTTGGTCAGGTGGTGATGAACGGATCGGCGCAATTGATCCGGACCGAGACGATCGGGCGCTCGACCGTGTTGTTGATCGTCAACGTGCCGAAGGTCAGGTTGGCGCCATAGATCATCGCATTCTGCGACGTACCCCCTTCAGCGCCGCGCCGACGCTTTCGCCGTTCACGCCGCTCCAGCCGGAATGCCCCAGCACGCTGGCCACACGCCGGCCCGGTCGAGTCAGATCCACGGCCAGATCGAGTCGACTGCCGACGATGCCTGGCCCGTAGTTCCGGATGATGAGCGTCCGCGTGCCCGTCGACGGACCGGTATAGGGCCGGATGACATCGACCACGACCTCCTCGGGCACGCCGATGACCACCTGTCGGTTCAGGTTGGTGCCGTCGTAGGTGTGCGCGTCGAGGAAATACTTCGAGGTCAATTCGAGGTAGTTGCGCGTGATGCGCTGCCCCTTGGTGCCGATCATCACGTCGTCGAGCTCGGTGCTCAGCGGCTCGCAGAACGCGCCGATTTCATCACCCGCCGCAAGCGGACCGCTGACGTCGAGCCGGATGTACGCCACGTTGTCGCCGCCCCAGATCTCGCGCACCTTGCCGCCGACGCCGTTCGGACGCGTGCCCTCCGCCGTCTTCTCGACGCGGAACACCGTCCGGTCGACCTCGCACCCCATGATGAACGTGCGGCGGTTGTTGTCCTCGGTCAGGCCGGCGACGGTCAGCGTCTGCGTGCCCGCGTCCCAAGACACCCCCGGCGCGCCGATGACGACGCTGCGGACCATGGTGGACGCCATCACCGGCGGCAGTTGCTCGAGATAGCCACCCGAGATGCGCAGCTTCGACACGGGCATGAACCCCGGGATCAGGCCGATCGTGCCATCACCGTAGGTGATGTCGGCGTTCTCGATCAGCAAGCGCCGCGGCGAGATGTCGAAGCCGTCGTGGATGCGGATGCCCCCGCTCAGCTTCAACGCCTCGAGGCCGGTGCACATCGACAGCCGCGCGACGCTGCCGCCGTTGATCTCGAGGTACGAGGACACCTTGTCCACCTCGAGCGCGCCCCATTCGCCGGTATGCTCGCACTGGTTCAGCGCACCCTGTCCCAGCGAGGTCGACAGGAACCGGCCCGCCTTGCAGCGATTCAGCGTGACCCGGCGCCCGACGAGGTACCAGCTGCCCCGCGTCGCGTGCGGACCACGGATAAGCTCGATGTCGTTGTAGATGTGGTCGATGTCCCAGCGATACGTCTGTTCGATCTTGTAGATGTGCGCACGCCCGTCCCCGTTCGTGTAGCTCGACGCGTAATGAAAGTCCTCGCGGTGCTGGTACTTGAGCCGGGTGCCGAAGGTGATGACGCCGGTCGTGACGTCGACCGCGGTGATCTTGTGGTACTCGAAATACCGGTAGTTCGGCGGCGCGCCGTTCATTTGCTGGTCGAAGGAACCCAGCATGATCCACTCGCCGACCACGAAGGCGGCGGCCTCGGCGGGCACGAGGCAGGTCACCGTCTGGGACCCCGGCCGCGTGGTCGCGATCTTCGCGCTCGTCACGCAGAGGAAGCCGTCCTTGGCGGCCGCCTGCTGGCTCATGCCGTGGTGCTGCATGAAGGTCTTGTTCGCCGCCATGTGCTGGGGCGCGTCGTTGCGGAAGCGGCACCCGTTGCCGTTCAGCACCAGGCCCGCGATGTTGGTCGCCCAGAACGGATCGGTGTAGGTGTAGGTCGCGCCGGGGCGGAAGTTCACCACCGTCTTCCGGCTGGTCGTGGACTCGCGCCGTGCCCGGCGCGCCATCGCCTCGAACGCCGCCTGATCGTCGGCGACGCCGTCGCCGATCGCACCGAACGAATCGAAGGCATAGCCTTCGAGGGGCATCACGACCGCCACGCGCACGCCGCCGACCGTCTGCAGATCGAACAGCGGGTCGCCCGCCGCCAGCACCTTGTACGTGTAGCTCTGTCCGGTCACGGCGAGGGTGTCACCTTCGGCCACCGGCGACGCGGCGTCGGTGTAGCTCAGCGAGGCGTCGGCCAGCATCTCCTGGACGGTGGCGTACCCGCTCGGCGCCGCGATCGGAGTCTCGACGGTGGTCGATGAATCGATCGGCACGCCGTCCTCATCGCTCAGGACGCGGCCGCGCTCGTCCTCGATCACGATCCGGTAGATTCCATCGATGAGATAGCAGGGCGGAAAGTTGCCGTCCGCGTCCGAGGTGCTGGGGTTGGGTTGCTGCAGCGTCAGGCCCGGATCCGAATAGGTGCTGCGCAGGATGCTGCTGCCCCTGGCGTAGACGTAGCGCCGAGCGCGCAAGACGGGTGTGCCCTCCACATCGCTCACGGTCCTGGCTGAGGCAATTTTCAAAAGGCCCATCTTGGCGTTCTCCATGTAGTGCGGTCAGGTCGCCGCGCCGGGCTTTCCCCGGTGCCGCGTCCACGAATGCTGTGAAAGATCGTGGGGTGATCATTCCGCGTTGCGATTTAAGTGTTGCTCTATGGACCGCTCGGCGCCTCGCGCCTGGGGCAACGGCGGTGCCCGCGCCAAGGCGGCGCCGGCGCGAAGGTCTGCCCGAACCCGCCGCACCACCGCCACGCCGAGGACCGCATGCGTGGCGCGGAACGGATTTTCACTTGTGCGTCACACGATGCTGTGAAAAGCCGACGGGTGTTTGGCACAAATTCATCAAGGTGGTGACGATGAAGATCGCTATGATCGGGACCGGCTACGTCGGTCTGGTGTCGGGGGTTTGTTTTTCCGATTTTGGCCACGAGGTCGTCTGCGTCGACAAGGACGCCCGCAAGATCGAGATGCTCGAGAAGGGCTCCGTCCCGATCTTCGAGCCCGGGCTTGACCGCCTGATGGAGCGCAACGTCGACGCCGGCCGTCTGTCCTTCACGATGGACCTGAACGCCGCGATCGAGGGTGCCGAGGCGGTGTTCATCGCCGTGGGCACGCCCACGCGGCGCGGTGACGGTCACGCCGACCTGACCTACGTCATGGCCGCAGCCGAGGAGATCGCGAAGGCGGCGAAGGACTACATCGTCATCGTCACCAAGTCGACCGTGCCGGTCGGCACCAACCGCAAGGTGGCCGAGGTGGTGCGCGCGGCGAACCCCGACCTCGACTTCGACGTCGCCTCGAACCCCGAGTTCCTGCGTGAAGGCGCCGCGATCGACGACTTCATGAAGCCCGACCGCGTCGTCGTCGGCGTCCAGACCGACCGCGCGGCCGAGGTCATGGCCAGCATCTACCGCCCGCTCTACCTGCGCGAGTTCCCGATCATCACGACCGACCTCGAATCCGCCGAGATGACGAAGTATGCCGCCAACGCGTTTCTGGCGACGAAGATCACCTTTATCAACGAGATCGCCGCGCTGTGCGAGAAAGTCGGCGCCGACGTGAAGCAGGTCGCGCGCGGCATGGGCCTCGACAACCGGATCGGCAACAAGTTCCTGCATGCCGGGCCGGGCTACGGCGGGTCGTGTTTCCCGAAGGACACCAAGGCGCTGGCCCGCACCGCACAGGAATACGCGGCGCCGATCCAGCTGGTCGAGACCGTCATCAAGGTCAACGACGAGGTCAAGCGCCGCATGGTCGACAAGCTGCTGGACCTCTGCGACGGCAGCTTCAACGGCAAGACCGTGGCCGTGCTGGGCGTGACCTTCAAGCCGAACACCGACGACATGCGCGACGCGCCGTCGCTCACGATCATCCCGGCGCTGGTGGGCGGCGGATCGACCGTGCGCGTCTGCGACCCGCAGGGCCGCCGGGAGGGCGAGACGCTGCTGCCGGGCGTCACCTGGCACGACGACCCCTATGCCGCTGCCGCCGATGCCGACCTGGTGGTGATCCTGACCGAGTGGAACGAGTTCCGCGCGCTGGACCTCGAGGCGCTGGCGAAGCGGATGCGCACGCCGCGGCTAGGCGACCTGCGCAACGTCTACTCGGTCGAGGATGCGCGCAAGGCCGGTTTCCAGGCCTATGTCAGCATCGGCCGCGCCGATCTCATGGCCGGATAAAACTGATGGTCGCGACGACCCTCCCGGTCGCCGCACCCCAAGATCGGGACTTCATCCTTGGTCCCGACCGGTTCACGATTAGCGGAGAGTGTCCTCATGCCCGCGGATAAGCCCGTTCTGGTCACCGGCGGCGCCGGCTATATCGGCAGCCACACCTGCAAGGCGCTCGCGCAGGCGGGCTACACGCCGATCACCTACGACTCGCTGTGCCGGGGCAACGCCTGGGCCGCCCGTTACGGCCCGCTCGAGACCGGCGACCTGCTGGATGGCGAGCGTCTGCGGGACGTCATCCGAAAGCATGCCCCGATCGGCGTGATCCACTTCGCCGCGTTCTCGTACGTGGGCGAGTCGATGCAGAACCCGCTGCTCTATTACCGCAACAACGTCGGCGGCACCGCGACGCTGCTGCGCGCCATGCAGGCCGAGGGGGTATCGCGGTTCGTGTTCTCGTCGACCTGCGCGACCTACGGCACGCCCGAGCGCAGCCCCATCGACGAGGATTGCCCCCAGCGGCCCATCAATCCCTATGGCCAGAGCAAGCTGATGGTCGAGCAGATGATGAAGGACTGCGCGCAGGCCGGTCAGCTGGACGCCATCGCGCTGCGCTACTTCAATGCCGCCGGCGCAGACGCCGACGCCGAGATCGGCGAGGCGCACGACCCCGAGACGCACCTGATCCCGCTGGCGCTCGGGGCGGCGAAGGGCACGCTTCAGCCGCTCACCGTCTTCGGCGACGACCACGACACGCCGGACGGCACCTGCATCCGCGACTACATCCACGTCACCGACCTGGCCTGTGCCCACGTCAAGGCGCTCGACCGGACAGGCAACGCGCCCGGCTTCACCGCCCTGAACCTGGGCACCGGAACCGGCGTGTCGATCCGCGAGGTCATCGAGATGACGCGCGCCGTGACCGGCCGCGACGTGCCGCACAGCTACGGCCCGAGGCGCGCAGGCGATCCGGCCGCACTGGTCGCCGATCCGTCGCGCGCGGCCGCGACTCTGGACTGGACGCCGACGCACTCGGACCTGCGCAACATCCTGCAGACCGCATGGGCGTGGATGGAACGGACATGACCGTCTCCGTGGTCATCCTGACCCGGGACGAGGCCATGCACATCGAGCGCGCGATCCGGTCCGTGCAATCCTTCGCGACCGAGGTGCTGGTGGTCGACAGCGGATCCAAGGATGGCACCGTCGAGCTTGCGCAGAACGCCGGCGCGCGCGTGCTGCACAATCCGTGGACCAACCACGCGACGCAGATGAACTGGGCGATCCCGCGTGTCGCGGACGATGCCGAATGGATCATGCGGCTCGACGCGGACGAGATCGTGCAGCCCGACCTCGCCCGCGAGATCCGCGACAAGCTGCCCGGCATCGGCGCCGAGACCGACGGCATCCTCGTCGGCCGCCGCATGAGCTTCATGGGCAAGCCGATCCGCTGGGGTGGCGTCTTCCCGATCCGCATCCTGCGCCTCATCCGCAAGGGCCGCGGCCGGTGCGAGAACCGCTGGATGGACGAGCACCTCGTCGTCGAGGGTCCGACCGTCACGTTCGACAACGAGATCCTGGACGACAACCTCAAGCCGCTCACGTGGTGGACGGAAAAGCACAACGCCTATTCCAGCCTCGAAGTGGTCGACCTGCTCAACCTCGAAGCGCGCTTTCTCGACACCGATACGATCGCCGACGCGCGGGGCGGCCAGGCCGGGATGAAGCGCTGGCTGAAGGAACGCGTGTACGCGCGGCTGCCCGGCGGATCGCGCGCTTTCGCCTATTTCCTCTATCGCTACGTCGTGCGGCTGGGCTTTCTCGACGGCGTCGAGGGCACCGCGTTCCACGTGCTGCAGGGCTTCTGGTACCGCTACCTGGTCGACATGAAACTGCGCGAAACGCGGACCTACATCGCGCGGACGGGGTGCCACCCTTCCGAGGCCGTCCGCGACGTCCTCGGCATAGATCTCGGCGGGCGCACCCTGGCCGACGACGGCGCGTGAAGCGTCGCACGAAAGCTTCGAACGAATGCACGCCGGTCGGACCGGCGATCACGCCCTTGGCTCTGCGCATACGTGATTGCCCGTTTCCGCCGCATTGCGGCCGCGCGCGGGCCGGATGGCGACATAGGATTTGCGGTGAGCGATGGTGCCGTGTACCCATGCCGGCGTACCCGGTTCACACGATGTGCAAAGGTGTCGCGCGATGCTGAAGATCTCGGTCGTCACAGCGGTCTTCAATCGCGAGAACACCATTGCCGAGGCGCTCGACAGCGTCGCCTCGCAGGACCATCCCGATATCGAGCACGTCGTCCAGGACGGCGGGTCGACCGACGGAACAATGGAAATCGTCCGCGCCCGCAGCCGACCCACGCTTCTTCCGCACAGCGAACGGGACGGCGGCATCTATGACGGCATCAACCGCGGGATCGAACGCACAACCGGCGACGTCGTCGGGCTGATGCACTCGGACGATCTATTCGCGCACCCGTCGGTCCTGTCCTGGGTGGCCGAGGCGCTGTCCGATCCGGACGTCGACGGCGTCTACGGCGACCTGGACTACGTCGCGGCCGAGGATACCAGCCGCATCATCCGTCGCTGGCGGTCCGGCGAATACAGCCCGCGCAAGCTGCGACAGGGCTGGATGCCACCGCATCCCACGCTCTATCTGCGGCGCGGGGTCTTCGACCGGATGGGGCTTTACGACACCAGCTACCGCATCGCCGCCGATTACGACGCCATGCTGCGCTACCTCGTGCGGGGGAACCTGCGCCTAGCCTACGTGCCGCGCGTCTTCGTCAACATGCGGATGGGTGGCGAAAGCAATCGTTCTGTCGCAAAGATCGTGCAGAAAAGCCGCGAGGATTACCGCGCCATCCGGGCCAACGGGGTCGGCGGCGTCGGGACGCTCGCGCTCAAGAACCTCGGAAAAATTCGTCAATTCCTTTGAAAGAACCCATGACCAAACGCGCGCTCATCACAGGCATCACCGGGCAGGACGGCTCGTACCTCGCGGAACTCCTGCTCGAAAAGGGCTACGAGGTGCACGGCATCAAGCGTCGGGCCTCGCTGTTCAACACCGCCCGGATCGACCACATCTATCAGGACCCGCACGAGGTGCGCCCGAACCTGCGGCTGCATTACGGCGACCTGACCGACACGTCGAACCTGACCCGCATCCTGCAGGAGGTCCGCCCGGACGAGGTCTACAACCTCGGTGCGCAGTCCCACGTGGCGGTCAGCTTCGAGGCGCCGGAATACACCGCGGACGTGGACGGCACCGGCACGCTGCGCCTGCTCGAGGCGATCCGCTTCCTCGGGATGGAAAAGTCCTGCCGCTTCTACCAAGCCTCGACGTCGGAGCTGTACGGCCTGGTGCAGGAGACACCGCAGAAGGAGACGACGCCCTTCTACCCGCGCTCGCCCTACGCGGTGGCCAAGCTCTACAGCTACTGGATCACCGTGAACTACCGCGAGGCCTACGGCATGTACGCCTGCAACGGCATCCTGTTCAACCACGAGAGCCCGCGCCGCGGCGAGACCTTCGTGACGCGCAAGATCACGCGTGGCATGGCGAACATCGCCCAGGGTCTCGAACAATGCCTCTACATGGGCAACATCGACGCGCTGCGCGACTGGGGGCACGCCAAGGATTATGTCCGCATGCAGTGGATGATGCTGCAGCAGGACACGCCCGAGGATTTCGTCATCGCCACGGGCAAGCAATTCTCGGTGCGCGAGTTCATCACGTGGTCGGCCCGCGAACTGGGGATCGAGCTGGAATTCTCCGGCACGGGCATCGAGGAAACGGCGACCGTGGCGCGCGTCACCTCGGACATGGCGCCGGCGGTGAAGCCCGGTGACGTGATCATGCGCATCGACCCGCGCTACTTCCGTCCTGCGGAGGTCGAGACGCTACTGGGCGACCCGTCCAAGGCGAAGGCCAAGCTCGGCTGGCAGCCCGAGATCACCGCGCAGGAGATGTGCGCCGAGATGGTCGCGCACGACCTGCAGACCGCGCGCCGGCACGCCTTGCTCAAGGAGCACGGGCTGGCCGTGCCGGTTAGCCTGGAAGACGGCTGAGGGGAGGACGGACCGATGCCCAGGATTTATGTGGCAGGCCATCGCGGCATGGTGGGCGGCGCCATCCTCCGCGCGCTCGAAGCGCGCCGCGAGGCCGGCGAGGACCTGACCCTGCTGACCCGCACCCACGCCGAACTCGACCTGATCGACCGTGCGCAGGTGCGTGCCTTCTTCGCCGATGAACGCCCCGACCTCGTGATCCTGGCCGCCGCCAAGGTCGGCGGGATCATGGCCAACAACACCTATCCGGCCGAGTTCATCCACGACAACCTGATGATCCAGGCCAACGTCATCCACGAAGCCTGGAGCGCGGGCGTCACCAAGCTGCTGCAGCTCGGCAGTTCGTGCATCTACCCGCGCATGGCGCCCCAGCCCATGGCCGAGGACGCGCTGCTGACCGGTATGCTCGAGCCAACGAACGAGCCCTACGCCATCGCCAAGATCGCCGGCATCAAGCTGTGCGAAAGCTACAACCGGCAGTACGGCGTCGACTACCGCTCGGTCATGCCGACGAACCTCTACGGTCCCGGCGACAACTTCCACCCCGAGAACAGCCATGTACTGCCCGCGCTGATCCGCCGCTTCACCGAGGCGCGCGAGACCGGACAGGACAGCGTCACCATCTGGGGCACCGGCTCGCCCCGGCGGGAATTCCTGCACGTGGACGACATGGCGCAGGCCAGCCTGTTCGTGCTGGACCTCGACGCCCAGACCTATGCGCGCGAGACGCAGCCGATGCTGAGCCACATCAACGTCGGCACCGGCACCGACGTGTCGATCCTGGAACTGGCGCAGATGGTGGCCCGGGTCACCGGCTACGAGGGCCGAATCGAGACGGATCCCAGCAAGCCCGACGGCACGCCGCGCAAGCTTATGGATGTCAGCCGTCTCGACCGGCTGGGCTGGCGCGCCTCGATCGATCTGGAAGAGGGGATCGAGGGCACCTATCGATGGTTCCTGCAGCACCGCGACGATTTCCGCGGACGCGCGTGACGAAGGAGTGGCCATGACCGACCTCATCCATCCCCTGCTGCTGTGCGGCGGCTCGGGCACGCGGCTGTGGCCGTTGTCGCGCAAGAGCTACCCCAAGCAATTCACGCAGCTGATCGGCGACGAAAGCCTGTTCCAGGCCTCCGCCCGGCGCCTGTCCGGCCCCGGCTTCGCCGCGCCGATCGTCGTCACCGCATCCGACTTCCGCTTCATCGTGACCGAGCAATTGGCCGGAATCGAGACCGCCGCGGCGGCCACGCTGATCGAGCCCGAGGGCCGAAACACCGCACCCGCTATCCTGTCCGGCGCGCTGGTGCTGGCGGCCGAGGACCCCACAGCATTGATGCTGGTGGCGCCCTCCGACCACGTCATCCCAGACCCCGCCCGCTTCCGTGATGCGGTGCAGGCCGCGGCGCCCGAGGCGCGTGCAGGGCGGCTGGTGACCTTCGGCATCCGCCCTGACCGGGCCGAGACCGGCTATGGCTGGCTCGAGCTCAGCAGCGATCCCGGCGATTTCGCGCCGGTCGCCCAGCCCCTAAAGGCCTTCGTCGAAAAGCCCGATGCCGCGACCGCGCAGACGATGCTCGAGGGCGGACAGCACCTGTGGAACGCCGGCATCTTCCTGTTCCGGGCGGATGCCCTGATCGCCGCGTTCGAGGCGCACGCCCCGTCGATCCTCGCCGGCGTCCGGGATGCCGTCGCGCGGGCGAAACGCGACCTGAGCTTCACGCGGCTCGACCCGGATGCCTGGGCCGGACTCGACGACATCTCGATCGATTACGCGGTGATGGAGAAGGCCGACAGCCTCTCGGTCGTGCCCTATGCCGGCGCGTGGTCCGACCTCGGCGGCTGGGACGCCGTCTGGCGCGAACAGGGCCCCAACGAGAACGGCGTGGTCACCACCGGCCCCGCAACCGCGATCGACTGCGAAGGCACGCTGCTGCGGTCCGAACACGAAGGCCAAGCGCTGGTCGGCATCGGCCTGCGCGACATGATCGCGGTGGCTATGCCCGACGCGGTCCTCGTCGCCCCGCGCGACCGTGCGCAGGACGTCAAGAAGGCGGTCGCGGCGCTCAAGGCCAAGGGCCAGCCGCAGGCCGAGACTCTGCCGCGCGATTTCCGCCCCTGGGGCTGGTTCGAAAGCCTGGTGGTCGGCCCGCGCTTCCAGGTCAAGCGCATCCACGTGCATCCCGGCGCGGCGCTGTCGCTGCAAAGCCACCACCACCGGGCCGAGCACTGGATCGTCGTGCAAGGCACCGCCAAGGTCACGATCGACGACGAGGTCAAGCTGGTGACGGAAAACCAGTCGGTCTACATCCCGCTCGGTGCCGTGCACCGAATGGAAAACCCCGGGAAGGTCGACATGGTCCTGATCGAGGTACAGACCGGCTCCTACCTCGGCGAGGACGACATCCTGCGCTACGAGGACGTCTACGCCCGCACCTGAGGCACGGCGAGCGGCCCTTCAGGCCCGCACGATGTCGGCCCGCGCCTGCGCGGCGCCAAGAAACTCGGCCTCGTCGTCGCCCTCGGCCAACGCGGCAGTTTCCGGGGTCGCGGCCCGGGTGGAGCCGAAGATGCGGAAGTTGCCCTTCGCCGAGCTGGCGACGGCGGGGCTGCGGTAAATCCGGTACAGCGTGAAGGCGATCAACGCCGCGTGCGAGATCACCGTGGCCACGAAAAGGCCCCGCGGCCCGAAGTAGTCGGTCATCAGGAAGCCCGCGGCTAGCGGGCCCACGATCGAACCCAGGCCGAACACCATCAGAAGGCCGCCAGAGACCTGAATAGACGTGCCGGGCGGCGCGTGGTCGTTCGCATGCGCCACGATGATCGGGTACATCGAGAAGATCGCCGCGCCGAAAAGGCCCACCAGCGCCAGGTTCACCATCCGGTCCTCGGGCGCCAGCAGAACGAAGGCCAGGTCCGCCGCCAAGGCGGCGAGCGCCACGGCGATCAGAACGACACGGCGATCCATGCGGTCGCTCGCGAAGCCGATGGGAATCTGCGCGGCCGCCCCGGCGAGGACCGGGATGCTTGCGAACAATGCGATCGCGGTCAGGTTCAGCCCGATCCGGTCGGCGTAGACCGCCGCCAGCGCCCCGAAGGACGCGTTCGACACGCCCACCAGGAAGACGGCCACGACCGCGACAGGCGAGTTCCGCCACAGCGCCGGCAGGTTCAGCTTGACCGAGGTCAGCGGCGCCGGCGTCGCCTGCGTGGACAGCGCCGTGGGCACCAGCGCCAGCGCGTAGACGATCGCCGCGATCGCAAAGAAGACAAAGCCCGATGCGTCGCCCAGAGAGATCGCCATTTGCCCGGCCGTGACCGCGGCCAGGTTCACCATGGTATAGACGCCGAAGATCTTGCCGCGGGTCGAGGGCTGCGCGCGGTCGTTCAGCCAGCTTTCGACGATCATGGCCGCGCCGGCAAAGCAGAAGCCGGCGATCGCGCGCGTCGGGATCCAGGCCCACATCTCAACCAGCAGCGCCTGCAACAGCACCGCGACGGCGGCAAAGGCGCACATCACGCCGAAGGTGCGGATATGCCCTACCGCGCCCACCAGGCGCGGCGCGAAGACGCAGCCCAGCACGTAGCCCACGGCCCATCCCGTCCCCAGAAGGCCCAGCGCATAGGCGCTGAACCCTTCCGCCGACCCGCGCACGGGCAGGATCAGCCCGTTCAGCCCGCCTGCGAAAAGAAGCAGAGCCGACCCGAGCAGCAGCGCGGTGACCGGAAGGAACTGTCTGACCATGCCGTGCCTTCGTCCGGTGTCTTGTGCGTCGCCATCCGTCCTCGCCCAATCGGGCGCGCGACGCAAGTTCCGGGCGTCACTCGTCGGGCGAGCCGTGGATCGCGAACTGCTCGAGGCCGGCGTCCTGCGCCTCGATCACGCGGTAGCTTTCGCGCACGCCGGCATCGGTCAGCTCGCGCGCCACGGTCAGCAGCGTGTTGGGCGCGTGATCCTCGCACAGGTCGATCATCTGGCCGATCTCCTCGCGCGCGACGGGCTTGGCCGCTTCGACCGAGGGCGCGCCGTAATAGGTGACGAAGTGCTGCGCCAGCAGCGCGACCAGCGTCTCGACCTCGGCCGGTTCGATCTGCGTGACCGCGACGAAGGTGACCCGGCCGCCGGTCTCGAGACCCATCCAGCCGTTGGCGAAGGCCTGACGCGGCTTGCCGGTCAGGTCGCCTTCGGTCCAGTCGGAAAACTCGAACCCGCCCGAAATGCACCATTCGCCGGTCCGCGCCGGGCTGGCAAAGACGTGCTGGTCGGATTCGTCGAAATGAATGGCGCGTGCCAGTTTCATGGCGTGTCCTCCAGAACAACGGTCAGCGGGATCAGGTGCGTGCGCGCGTCGTCGCGCAGCAGCATGCCAAAGCGTTCGTCGACTCCCAGGAACGTGCCCGTCCGGCCGTCCGCGGTGATCTCTTCGCCGATGCCGTGGGCAAGGCCGCGCCATTCGGCGTGCAGCGGCTTGGTGCCTTCGGCCTCCCAGCGGGCGATCCAGTTCAGGCTGTGCCGGGCCCAGGATTCCACCAGCCGACCGGGGTCCACGTCGGCGCAGCCCTCGGCGTAGAGCGCCGTGCGGTCGGGCTCGAGCCCGCCATCGGCCAAGTCCAGCAGCGGCATTTCGAAGCCGACGACCAGCCACAACGGCACGGCGTCCGCCTCACGCTCCGACGCGACCGCGCGGAAGCCGCCACAGGACGCGCCGTTGACGCGGACGCCGCCGGTCCATTCGAGGTGCACGGCGACCTCTGGCGGGGCCAGCGCGCCCAGCGCGTTCTGCAGGCCGACACCGCACAGCGGCAGCATCGACATGGCGTCCGCCAGCGGCACCTCGGGCGCGAAGACCAGCGCGGCCCCCACCCGGTCGGCCGCCACGCGATAGCAGATCAGGCCGGCGTCGCAGCCCTGGATCGCGCGCATCACGGCGATCTCCAGCGGATCGTCCGTCACCGCCTCGCCCGTCATCGCGGGCGGAAAGGTCAGCACGTCGGGCGAGGCTTCGAGGTCGGACATGCTCATCTCCTCAGGCCGCGCCCCGAGCCACGAGCGCCGAGGCGATGTCGTGGAAGGCCTTCGCCTGCGGGCTGTCGGGCTGGCTGACCGCGATCGGCGCACCGCCGTCCGACGCGAGCCGGATCTGCAGGTGCAGCGGCACCTCGGCCAGCAGCGGAACGCCCAGCTTCTTCGCCTCGGCGGCGACGCCGCCATGGCCGAAGACGTGCTCCTCGTGCCCGCAGTTCGAGCAGATATGCGTGCTCATGTTCTCGATCATCCCGAGGATCGGCACCTTGAGCTGGTTGAACATGTCGATGCCCTTGCGCGCATCCAGCAGAGCCACGTCCTGCGGCGTGCTGACGATGATAGCGCCGTCGACCTGCGCCTTCTGCGCCAGCGTCATCTGCACGTCGCCGGTGCCCGGCGGCAGGTCGACCAGCAGCACGTCGAGCGCTCCCCACTGCACCTGGCTCATCATCTGCTGCAACGCGCCCATAAGCATCGGGCCGCGCCAGACCACGGCCTGGTCCTCGTTCGTCATCAGGCCGATCGACATCATCGTGACGCCGTGGTTGCGCATCGGCAGGATCGTCTTGCCGTCGGGCGAGGCCGGCCGGCCCGACACGCCCAGCATCCGCGGCTGGCTGGGGCCGTAGACGTCGGCGTCCAGCAGGCCCACGCGGCGACCCTGCGCCGCCAGCGCGCAGGCAAGGTTCGCCGAAACGGTCGACTTGCCCACCCCGCCCTTGCCGCTGGCGATGGCGATGATCCGGTCGACGCCGGGGATCTTCTCGGGGCCCTTGGGCTCGGCCGCCTTGCGGGGGCGCAGCTCGGGCGGGGCCTTCTCGGTGTGGCCGGTCATCACGATCGAGACCGCCGACACGCCCTGCAGCGCCTTCAGCGACGTCTCGGCCTGAGCCTTGACCGCCTCATAGGCCTGGGCACGCTGCGGCGCGATCTCCATCACGAAGCGCACGGCGCCCGCCTCGTCGACGTTGAGCGCGCGCACGACGCCCGCGCCCACGATGTCACCCGAGCCCGACGGATCGGGGATCTGCTTGAGAGCCTCGAGAACCGTATCCCTGCTTGCGCTCACGGGTTCACTCCTGGCCCTTGATGGTGCCGTCGACCTCGTGCGTCACGCCCAGCTCGGGGATCGTGACCACGGCCTTGACGGCATAGCTCTTGCCGGCGGTATCGTGCTGGCGCATCGCCTCTTCGATCGCCTGCTGCGAGGTCACGCCGACCTGCTTGAGGAACTTGCGCATCGACATGTTGAAATCGTCGCTCATCGTCGTCTCCCTGTTCCGTTCGTCACGATTGACGCGCTGGATGCGCGCCGACTACCCTGCTTGCATGACCCGTTCCGGCCTGCTTCACGCCTCGGCGTTCGCCTTCGCGCTGGTTCTCGCGCTTGCCCTGCCGCAGCGGGCGGACGCGCAGGACGACCGCACCGTCAGCCTGTACGCGCCCGCGGCGCTGGTTGAAACCGGTGTGATGGATTACATACTGCCGCGGTTCTCGCTCAAGACCCAGATCCGCGTCAGGCTGGCCGACGCGCCCGACAAGGCCGACATTGTTCTGGGCGACGACGGCCGCGCTCTCTTCGAGGGCGGACAGGTCTGGCACATGCGCGTCCGGTCCGAAGGCCACGCGCCGACCGACCGGTTCGCGCAATGGCTGACCGGCGACATCGGCCGCGACACGATCCTGGCCTACGCCCCCGACGGCGAGCCGGTCTTCAGAGAAGCCGCGCCGCCCGAACGCGCGGTTCGCGCCATCGCCTTCGACGGCGACCCGACGCTGGGCCACGCCGTGTCGGTCGCGAAATGCACGCGATGCCACGCGGTGGACGAGGCGACGCGCAGCGCGGGCATCGGCTCGACCCCCAGCTTCGCCGTCCTGCGCGCCCTGCCCGACTGGGAGCAGCGTTTCACCGCGTTCTACGCGCTCAACCCGCACCCGGCCTTCACCATCATCCACGAGGTCACGCCGCCCTTCGACGAAAGCCGGCCCAGCCCGATCGTGCCCATCGCCCTGACGCTGGACGAGGTCGAGGCCGTGCTGGCCTACGTGGCCGAGATGCAGGCCGCCGATCTGGGGGCGCCGCTGGCGCATCAGTGATCGCGCCGCTTCGACAGGTAGTCGTCGGTCGTGCGCGGCCGCGGCCGCTCGCGCCCGGCGAAGGGGTTGTCCTGCGAGTGGAACTGCGCGTTGACCCGGCAATCGTCGCACATCTGGATCATGCGCAGCTTGTCGCCGCCCTGGAACATCGAATGGCCCTGCAGCTTCTCCGTGATCCGCTCGATCGTCGACTTCACGCCGAACAGGCTGCCGCACTCGATGCAGGCGAAGGGCTCTTCCTCGTTGATGACCTCCTGCCGCAGCGCGGCGCCGGTCAGGTCGAGGCGGGGTTCCAGCGTGATCGCGTCCTCGGGGCAGATGTTGGCGCAGAGACCGCATTGCAGGCAGGCATCCTCCTGGAAGCGCAGCTGCGGCAGGTCCGGGTTGTCGCCCAAGGCACCCGAAGGGCACAGCGACACGCAGGACAGGCATAGGGTGCAGGCGTCCTTGTCCACCAGCACGGCGCCGTAGGGCGCGCCTTCGGGCAGCGCCAGGATCTCGGTCTCGGGATGCAGGGCGCGGGCCGCCTGGCGGGTGATCTGCCGCCGCGTGCCCATCGGGCGCACGGGCGTCGCGACCGGCGCGGGGGCGGTCTCGTCGTAGAGCGCGTCGCTCATCACGTCGGGGTCCGGCGTGTCCAGCACGCGCACCCGGCCCTCTCCGGCGATGGCCTGCGCCAGCGCGACCTGCGCCGAAAGCGCGTCCACGTCCGCCTTCGGCCCGGGCAGCAGCGCGACCGACGCGAAGCCCGCGGCCAGCGCGGCGACCACCTCGGCATGGCCGAAGGCGCCGATCGCCGTCATCTCGAGCGGGATCACGTCGGCGGGCAGGCCTCGACCGTGGCGGGCCGACAGGCCGATCATCTCGGTGCCGTGGCTGTCATGGATCAGCAGGCGCGGCGCCTCGCCGCCCGCGTCCAGATACGCCTTGGCCAGCGTCTGCACCCGGCGGAAGGTCAGGTCGACCGGCGGCGCATCATAGCTGATCGCACCGGACGGGCACACCGCCGAACAAGCACCGCAGCCGGCGCAGATCATCGGATCGACCGTCACGTGGTCGCCGTTGGGCACGATCGCACCGGTCGGGCACAGGTCCAGGCAGCGGGTGCAGCCCGTCTGTTCGGCCCGGCTGTGGGCGCAGAGCATCGGCTCGGTCTTGACGTAAAGCGGCTTCTCGAAGGTGCCGACGAGATGCGAGGCCGCCATGACCGCCGCGGCCACGCCGGCGGGGTGGCCGGGGTCCGCGCGCAGGTAGCCTTCGCGCTTGTCGTGCGCGGGAAACAGTGGAACGTCGCCGCGCAGGTCCACGATCACGTCGCATTGCGACACGCCGCCGTCCTTCGCCTCGGTCAGGTCGAACCCGCCGCGGCCGCCGGGCTCGATCTGGCGCAGGGCATCGATCACGACCTCGAACTGGCCCAGCGCGCCGGTCGCGCGGCGCAGACGGCCGGTGATCACGTCGTAGGCGCGGGTGTCGGGGATCTCGTCGCCCTCGGCCAGCAGCACCGTCACGGACAGGTAGTCCGACAGCTGCTCGGCCGCGGGCAGCGCGACCTCGGCCCGGCCGATCACCAGGCACAGACCCTCGGCCACGACGTCGAGCGATTTCTCGGCCGCCGGCGGCAGCAGGGACTCGGCGATCAGGGCGGACATTTTGGGCACATTGGACCGGGTGTCCTCGGTCCATCCAGCCCGGTCGCGCAGGTCCAGGACCGGGGCCGGTTCGACCCCCAGCTCCTCGGCCAAGGCGTCGAAAGTGCGGGCCTCCTGCGTGCAGCAGAAGACGGCGTTACCCTTGGTCAAGGCGGCTGCGGCGCGGTCGATCTGACGGGTGCACAGGGCGGTGCAGGGGCTCTGCACGTCCATCCCCGTGGCCTTCGACAGCGCGTCGGCGTCGACCGTCTGGCTACCCAGACAATCGCACGTAATCAATGACTTGACCATGGTAGCTCTCCCCTCGCAAGCCCCTGACCAGAAGGGTTTTCCGGTGCCCGCGCGGCGATCAACTACACATGATTCGTGGCATCCGACAACCGGTTTGTCGGCACGATCCCGTGCGTTCGCGCGACCCGCGAGGGTCGATGTGGCGGGGTGATTCGCCGAATCGTCACCGGCTCGCTTTCCGATGGATTTTGTCGGGTTAGACAATTCGTCCATGCCCTTCCGGGACGCCTCAACGGACTACCCAAAGTGTCCCGATCCGGCCCGGAATGCAGTCGTGTACAAAATGCCCTCTTCCCCGAACGCCCACGGATGCGCCACGGTTCCATGCGACAGGGAGGTCATTTGTGATCCACAATCCGAACGCCTACCGAACCATGCCGGTCGGGATCGTGCTGCGGCGCGCGCCCGGCGTGACCCGTTGGGTGCCGTGGGTCTGGACGGCGACCGCGGTGCTGCCCGGCGCCGGGCCCGCCAACTGGCACGTCGTCCGCCGCGAAGGTGAGACCGTCGAATACCACGCCGCGACGCCGACGCTGGAGCTGCACGGCGCCGACACCGAGGCGTACCTGCATGGCATCTCGGCCCAGGTGCCTTGCCTCTACGTGGTGATGCGCGAGTCGCTTCGGGACGATTGCCCGCTCGACGTCGTGCTGGTCACCGCCTCGCCCTACGAGGCGCAGGACTACACCGACAGCGGCGAGGAGATCGTCGAGAAGGTGCCGATGCCGCACGGCCTCGTCGCGTGGGTGCGCGACTTCATCGAGGAGTTCCATCAGGACGAGGTCTTCGTGAAGCGCCGCCGCGACCGCAAGCGGGTCGACCTGGTGCAGGACGGCATCGGCGACCCGCGCGTCGACAAGCCGGCCGATGTCTACGCCTCGCCGGCGCTGAAGCGGAGGCGCCTGCAATGAGCCGCAATGACCATCGCGACGCGTCCGGCGGCTTCTGGGCCCGGCGCCGCGCCGCCGTCGAATCCGAAAGCCGTGCCGAGGCCGAGGCCCGCCGCGCCGAGGAGGCCGCCGCCGAGGAGGCGCGTCTGGCCGAGCGCTCGGACGACGAGATCCTCGCAGAGCTGGGCCTGCCCGACCCCGACGAAATGGAGCGCACCGACCAGGTGCAGGCGCTGCTGCGCGAGGCCGTCCCGCAGCGACTGAAGACGCGCGCGCTGCGTCGGCTGTGGCGGCTGAACCCGGTGCTGGCGAACGTCGACGGGCTGGTCGATTACGGCGGCGACTTCACCGACGCCGCGACCGTCGTCGAGAACCTGCAGACCGCCTACCAGGTCGGCCGCGGCATGATGAAGACGCTGACCAACGAAGACGAAGACACCGAAAACCCGGACGAGACAGGCACGGACGAGACCATCGCCGAGGCCGAGGAAGCCGAAGTGGAGCTGGCCGAGGCCGAGCCCGAGGAAGAGGCGCCCGCCTACCGGCACGTCTACGACGAGGACGACAGCGACACCGCCCCCGCGCGCACCGCGCGGCGCATGCGCTTCGCGTTCGACACATGACCGGAAAGGACACCATGACCGCAGCCGAAACGATCACCCTTGCCGACGAGGACCGCCAGCGCGCGGATCTCTACAATTTCCTCGGCGTGATCCTGGCCTCGCCGCCCGACGAGCTTTTGCTGGCGCAGACCGCGTCGCTGCAGGGCGATGCGTCCGACCTGGGCCGCGCGATCGCGACGCTGGCGAAGATGGCCAAGGTGACCAAGCCGAAGTCGGTCGAAAGCGAATACAATCGTCTGTTCATCGGACTCGGCCGGGGCGAACTGCTGCCTTACGCTTCGTACTACCTGACCGGGTTTCTCAACGAAAAGCCGCTCGCCCTGCTGCGCCAGGACATGACCGCGCGCGGGCTGGCCCGGTCCGAAACCGTGTTCGAACCCGAGGACAACATCGCCTCGCTGATGGAGATGATGGGCGCGATGATCGTCGGCCGCTTCGGGACCCCGGCGTCCCTGTCCAGCCAGAAGACGTTCTTCAACAAGCACGTCGGGCCGTGGGCGTCGCATTTCTTCGCGGACCTCGAAAGCGCCAAGAACTCGGTCTTCTACGCGCCGGTGGGCACCATCGGGCGCAGCTTCATGGAGATCGAGACCGAGGCGTTCCGGATGAGCGGCGAATAGGAATTGCCGTCCGGGGCCCAGTGCCCCGGGCGTCGCGCGGGCGACCGCGCATCACCGACCGGGCGACCGGTCATACGATCGGCGGGTGATACCGCCGGAACGCCACCAAGGGAGGACCTTGACCATGGCAGGGGAAAAAGAGGCTTCGCGCCGCGCTTTCCTGAAACTCGCCGGCACCACGGCGCCGATCGCGGCCGTCGCGATCGCCACCGGCGGGACCGAGGCCGAAGCGGCCGAGCCTGACCTGACTCTCGAGAAGATGCAGGACACCGCGCACACGCGCGCATACTACGCCTCCGCCCGGTTCTGACCGGACGGATCAGCGGTGGAACAAACTGGTAGCGTGAGGCCCGACCGTTCCGCCTGATCACAGCCACGCGTGCCCGCGACGGGTACGTGAAGGGGAGAGAAACCATGCTTAGGAAAAAGACCAACGGGGTTGCGCGACGCCCCCAGCGGACAAGTATCCTTTCAGAGGCCGCGAACGCCTCGGTCGACCGCCGCGCCTTCCTGCGCGGATCCGGTCTGGCCATCGGCGGCCTTGCCGCCATCGCCGCCACGGGGGGAACCGTAACGCAGGCGACGGCCCAGACCGCCGCCACCGGCGCGGTCGAACTGCGGAAATCCGTCTGCACCCACTGCTCGGTGGGCTGCACGGTCGTCGCCGAGGTATCGGACGGCGTCTGGGTCGGGCAGGAGCCCGGCTGGGACAGCCCGTTCAACCTGGGCGCCCACTGCGCCAAGGGCGCGTCGGTGCGTGAACACGCGCACGGCGAACGCCGCCTCAAGTATCCGATGAAGAAGGAAGGCGGCGAGTGGAAGCGCATCAGCTGGGAACAGGCGATCAACGAGATCGGCGACCAGATGATGACGATCCGCGAGGAAAGCGGCCCGGATTCGGTGTACTGGCTGGGCAGCGCCAAGCATAACAACGAACAATCCTACCTGTTCCAGAAGTTCGCCCGCTACTGGGGCACGAACAACGTGGATCACCAGGCCCGGATCTGCCACTCGACCACCGTGGCCGGCGTTGCGAACACATGGGGCTACGGCGCCATGACGAACTCGTACAACGACATCCACAACTCGAAGGCGATCTTCATCATCGGCGGCAACCCGGCCGAGGCGCACCCCGTCTCGCTGCTGCACGTGCTGAAGGCCAAGGAAGAGAACAACGCCCCGCTGATCGTCTGCGACCCGCGCTTCACGCGCACCGCGGCGCACGCGGACGAGTATGTCCGCTTCCGTCCCGGCTCGGACGTGGCGCTGATCTGGGGCATCCTGTGGCACATCTTCGAGAACGGGTGGGAGGACAAGGAGTTCATCCGCACCCGCGTCTGGGGCATGGACCAGATCAAGGCCGAAGTCGCCAAGTGGACGCCCGAGGAAGTCGAGCGCGTCACCGGCGCGCCTGAAAGCCAGCTGCGCCGCGTCGCGATGACGATGGCGAACAACCGTCCCGGCACCGTGATCTGGTGCATGGGCGGCACGCAGCACACCAACGGCAACAACAACACCCGCGCCTACTGCATCCTGCAACTCGCGCTGGGCAACATGGGCGTCTCGGGCGGCGGCACGAACATCTTCCGCGGCCACGACAACGTGCAGGGTGCGACCGACCTCGGCGTCCTGTCGCACACGCTCGCCGGCTACTACGGCCTGGCCAAGGGCTCGTGGGAGCACTGGGCCCGCGTCTGGGGCGAGGACTGGGACTGGCTGAACGGCCAGTTCGCCAAGGTCGAGGGTGCCGACGGCAAGACCAAGGACCTGATGTACGAGACCGGCATCCCGGTGTCGCGCTGGATCGACGGCGTCCTCGAGGACGCCGAGAACATCGACCAGCCCAACAACGTCCGGGCCATGGTCCTGTGGGGTCACGCACCGAACTCTCAGACCCGCATGGTCGAGATGAAGAAGGCCATGGAGATGCTCGACACGCTCGTCGTGATCGACCCCTTCCCCACGGTCTCGGCGGTGCTGCACGACCGCACCGACGGCGTCTACCTGCTGCCGGCCACCACCCAGTTCGAGACCTACGGCTCGGTCACCGCGTCGAACCGCTCGATCCAGTGGCGCGAGAAGGTCGTCGATCCGCTCTTCGAGTCCAAGCCCGATCACGAGATCATCGGCCTGTTCGCGAAGAAGTTCGGCTTCCACGAGCGGCTGTTCCGCAACATCGCGATCGAGGATGACGGCGTCACGCCGAACATCGAGGACACGCTGCGCGAGATTAACCGCGGTATGTGGACGGTCGGTTACACCGGCCAGTCGCCCGAGCGGCTCAAGCTGCACATGGCCAACCAGCACACGTTCGACCGCACGACCCTGCGCGCGAACGGCGGTCCGGCCGACGGCGACTACTACGGTCTGCCGTGGCCCTGCTGGGGCACCGCAGAGATGAACCATCCGGGTTCGCCGAACCTGTATGACATCTCGAAGCCGGTGGCCGATGGCGGCCTGCCCTTCCGCGCCCGCTACGGCGTGGAGCGCAACGGCGACAACCTGCTGGCCGAAGGGGTCTCGAACCCGGGTGCCGAGCTGCAGGACGGCTACCCCGAGTTCACCATGCAGATGCTGATGGATCTCGGGTGGGACGGCGACCTCACGGACGAAGAGCGCGCGTCGATCGAAGCCGTCGCGGGCCCCAAGACCAACTGGAAGACCGACCTCTCTGGCGGCATCCAGCGGGTCGCGATCAAGCATGGCTGCGCCCCGTACGGCAACGCCAAGGCCCGTGCCGTGGTGTGGACCTTCCCGGACCCGGTGCCGCTGCACCGCGAACCGCTCTACACCAACCGCCGCGACCTGGTGGCCGACTACCCGACCTACGAGGACCGGAAGTTCTACCGCCTGCCGACGATGTACGCATCGATCCAGAAGCAGGACTTCAGCAAGGACTATCCGATCATCCTCACCTCGGGCCGTCTGGTCGAATACGAGGGCGGCGGCGACGAGACGCGGTCGAACCCGTGGCTGGCCGAGCTGCAGCAGGACATGTTCGTCGAGATCAACACCCGCGACGCCAACAATCTCGGCGTGCGTGACGGTGCCCAGGTCTGGGTCGAAGGTCCCGAAGGCGGCAAGGTCAAGGTGATGGCGATGGTGACCGAGCGGGTCGGCGAGGGCGTCGCCTTCATGCCGTTCCACTTCGGCGGCCACTTCCAGGGCCAGGACCTGCGGAGCAAGTACCCCGACGGGGCGGATCCGTACGTGCTGGGTGAATCCACCAACACCGCCCAGACCTATGGCTACGACAGCGTGACCCAGATGCAGGAGACGAAAGCGACTCTCTGCAAGATCATGCCAGCGTAAGGAGAACGAACTATGGCAAGAGCTAAGTTCCTGTGTGATGCCGAGCGCTGCATCGAGTGCAACGCCTGCGTCACCGCGTGCAAGAACGAACACGAGGTGCCGTGGGGGATCAACCGCCGCCGCGTCGTGACCATTCAGGACGGCACGCCCGGCGAACGATCGATCTCGGTCGCCTGCATGCACTGTTCGGACGCGCCCTGCATGGCCGTCTGCCCGGTGGATTGCTTCTACCAGTCCGAGGACGGCGTCGTCCTGCACAGCAAGGACCTGTGCATCGGCTGCGGCTACTGCTTCTACGCGTGCCCGTTCGGCGCGCCGCAGTACCCGCAGGCGGGCAACTTCGGCAGCCGCGGCAAGATGGACAAGTGCACCTTCTGCGCCGGCGGCCCCGAAGAGACCCACTCGAACGCCGAGTTCTCGAAGTACGGCCGCAACCGGATCGCCGAGGGCAAGCTGCCCATCTGCGCCGAGATGTGCTCGACCAAGGCGCTGCTGGCCGGTGACGGCGACGTGGTGTCCGCGATCTACCGCGAGCGCGTCGTGGCCCGTGGCTTCGGCTCGGGCGCATGGGGCTGGGGCACCGCCTACGACCAGAAGGGCGGCTGATCCGTCCACGCGGGCCGGGCACGCGCCCGGCCCGCAGATCATCGAGCCGATGGGCCCGTCGTCGCGGGCCCATCGCCTTTGACCCGACCGGCCAAACCGGACGGAATACCGGTCTTCTGGCCGCGCATGCGGGCCGGAACCCGTGGCGAACGCTACAGGACAGGCTTTGAGGAATACGACATGACAAAGAGATCGACCGGGTTCGCATGGTTCCTGGGTCTGGCGCTGGTTCTCGGCGTGCTGGCGGTGATCTTCCGCCCCGCGCCGCCTCCCGTCGGCCCGAGCCCCGAGGCGCTGGCCGAGGCGCGCGAGGCGACCGGCGGCGCGCAGACGCTTCAGGACATCCTGGCCCGCCAGGAAGGCCGCGACATCGACCCCAGCTTCCGCCAGAGCGAGATCGGTGACGACACCGCCGCCGGCATGGCCGCGCAGCTGGGAACGCTCGGCGGCGAATCCGACTCCGAGATCTGGCGCGCCCTGCGCTACGGCTACGACACCGTCGAGGTCAGCGCCGGCGGAGACGTCGCGCGCGTGCTGATGCAGGATGGCGGCATGGGCTGGTACCAGTTCCGGCAAGGGCCTCTGGCCACATGGGGCGGGTTGGCGCTGCTGGGCACGATCGGCCTTCTGGCGCTGTTCTTCGCCTTCCGCGGCCGCGTCCGCGTCGATGAGCCGATGACCGGTCGCAAGGTCACCCGCTTCAAGGCGTTCGAGCGGTTCTCGCACTGGATGCTGGCGGGCAGCTTCATCGTCCTGGGCCTGTCGGGCCTGGTCGTGCTGTTCGGCCGCAGCTTCATCGCGCCGGTCTTCGGCCGCGAGGTCAACGCCGTGCTGCTGACGGGCGCGAAGTTCGTGCACAACAACCTCGCCTGGCCCTTCATGCTGGCGCTGGTCTTCGTGTTCTTCCTGTGGGTCTGGCACAACATCCCGAACCGCACCGACATCACATGGTTCAAAATGGCCGGCGGCATCGTCGGCAAGGACCACCCACCCGCGAAGAAGTTCAACGCGGGCCAGAAGATCATCTTCTGGTCGGTGATCCTGCTCGGCGCGTCGATCTCGATGTCGGGTCTGTCGCTGCTGTTCCCGTACGAACTGCCGCTCTTCGCCAAGACCTTCGGCATCCTCAACGACACCGGCATCCCCCAGGTCCTGGGCTTCGGCACCCTGCCGACCGAGCTGGCGCCGCAAGAGGAGATGCAGCTGGCGCAGGCGTGGCACGCGATCGTCGCCTTCGTGCTGATGGCGATCATCATCGCGCATATCTACATCGGCTCGATCGGGATGGAGGGCGCCTTCGACGCCATGGGCTCGGGCGAGGTCGACGAGGCCTGGGCGCATCAGCACCACTCGATCTGGCTGGACGAGATCCGCGCCAAGGAAGGCTCGACCGAGCCGTCAGCGCCGACACGTCCGGCCACGGCGGCCGAATAGGTCCACCATGCGGAAGGCGCTGCTTTCTGCTGTGATCGGCATCTGCGCGGCGGGGTCTCTCGCCGCGCAGGACTTCACCACGCTCAAGGGGCATGGCGGGCCGGTGATGGGGCTCGACGTGTCGCCCTCGGGGAAGGTCGCGTCGGCCAGCTTCGACAATTCCGTCGGCCTCTGGACGGGTCGCGCACCCGCGTGGCTGGAGGGGCACGAGGCCGCGGTGACCACCGTCGCCTGGGGGCCGGACGGCACGCTGTACTCCGGCGGCGACGATTTCGCCGTGCGCGCCTGGGGCGACGCGCCGCGGGTGCTGGGCCGGCACCAGGGCAAGGTCGCCGCGCTGGCGGTCTCTCCGGACGGCCGGACGCTTGCCAGTGGCAGCTGGGACGGCTCGATCCTGCTGTGGCCGGTCGCCGACGACGCCGAGCCGCAAACGCTCGAACGGCCGGGCTCGGGCGTGAACGCCGTCGCTTTTTCCCAAGACGGGCGCTTTCTGTTCGCCGGCACGTCGAACGGAGACCTGCTGCGCTACGACCTCGCCGAGGGCGGCGCGCCCTACCCGATGGTCCAGCACGGTTTCGGCGTGAACGAACTGGTAGTCGGCCCGGACTGGGTCGCCTACGGGGCGGTCGACGGCGGCACGCGCGTCGTGGACGCCGTCACGGGCGGGGCGATCGCCGACTTCACGCTGGACCGCCGGCCGATCCTCGCGATGGATCACCACCCAGGCACGAACCGGCTGGCGGTGGGCGACGGTCATGGCTTCATCATGATGCTCGATACAGCAGAATGGGCCATCGCCAACGACTTTCGCGCTACGCGCGAGGGGCCGGTCTGGGCGCTGGCGTTCTCGTCCGATGGCGCGATCATCCACGCCGGCGGGCTGGACGACGTGGTCTATGCTTGGCCGGTCGCGATGCTCGACAGCTTCGACGCCGAGATGGGCCAGGAACGCGCCT
>NZ_JBELMH010000017.1:42211-46417 GCF_042096055.1 Citreimonas sp.
TGGCCGGTCGCGATGCTCGACAGCTTCGACGCCGAGATGGGCCAGGAACGCGCCTTCCTGCGCGACCCCGAGACGATGCCCAACGGCGAACGTCAGTTCATGCGCAAGTGCTCGATCTGCCACGCGCTCGAACCCGGCCCGTCACGCAAGGCCGGCCCGACGCTGCACGGCGTCTTCGGGCGCCCCGCCGGCACCGTCGCCGGGTACACCTATTCCGATACGCTCGACGGGTCCGGCATCGTCTGGTCCGACGAGACGATCGACGCGCTTTTCGACGAGGGTCCGGACCATTACATCCCGGGCTCGAAGATGCCGATGCAGGTGATCAGCGGACGCGACGACCGCGCCGACCTGATCGCCTTCCTGAAACAGGCCACCAAAGAGGAGTGAGCCGGACATGAAAGCAATGCTGACAGGGTTTGCCGCAAGCGGCCTGATCGCGGTGGGTGCCTGGTACGCGCTGAACGAGATCGGGTTCTCGTCGGCCGAAGTCTATTCCAGCCCCGGCAGCGTGCGTCTGGACTGACGGGCGGCGCGCTCTCTTCTGCCCGCCGCGCGGCTGGTGTAGACAAACGGCATGAACGCGACAGACGAATACGGCAGCACGCTGGCCGGCGCCTCGATCCTCGTGATCGACGACGAACCGGGGATGCGCAATTTTTTGATGAAGATCCTCGGCCCGCGGGTGAAGCGGGTCGAGCAGGCCGCCAGCGCCGCCGAGGCGACGCAGCGCCTCGACGAGGCGCATTTCGACCTGGTGATCCTGGACAACATCATGCCGCGGACCACGGGGTTGGACTGGGTCACCGAACAGCGCCGCAAGGGCTTCTTCGCCGACACGATCCTGATCACCGCCTACGCGGACCTTGAAACCGCGATCGCCGCCCTGCGCGCCGGGGTCAGCGATTTCGTCCTCAAGCCGTTTCGCGCGAACCAGATCCTGGGCGCCGTGGCGCGCACGCTCGACCGCAAGTTCCTGCGCCGGGACAACACGCTGCTGCGCCACGCGTTGAACGCGGGCGACGCGCATGGCCCGCTGCTGGGCAAGTCGCGCCCCATGGCCGAACTGCGCGCCATGCTGGCGCGGCTCGCGCCGCTCGCCACACCGGTGCTTTTCACCGGCGCCACCGGCACCGGCAAGGAGTTGGCCGCCCGCCACCTGCACGCGCTGTCCTCGCGCGCCGAAGGGCCGTTCGTCGCGGTCAACTGCGCGGCGCTGACGCCCGACCGGATCGCGGCAGACCTGTTCGGCGTGATCGAGGATGGCGGCCGGCTGAAGCCGGGCCTGATCCCGCTGGCCGACGGCGGCACGCTGTTCCTCGACGAAGTGGCGCAGATGCCGGACCAGCTTCAGGCCGCCCTGCTGCGCGTGCTCGAAGACCGGCGCGTGCGCCCCGTCGGCGCCGAGCGCGAGATGCCGTTCGACCTGCGCTTCTGCTTCGCCACCAACGCCGACCTGAACGCCGCGGTCGCCGAGGGCCGCTTCCGCGCCGACCTCTATCACCGCATCAACGTCGTGCGCATCGACATGCCGCCGCTGGCCGACCGGTCCGAGGACATCGTCGAGCTTGCCGCGCTGTTCATGACGCAATCGTCCGTCTCGCTGGGCCTGCCGGCGCTGGATCTGGACGAAGAGACGCTGCTGAAGCTGCGCCGCTACGCGTGGCCCGGCAACGTGCGCGAGTTGAAGAACCTCGTCGAACGCTCGGTCATCCTGGGCGGCTTCCCCGAAGAGTTCGCTGGCAGCGGACAGGTCACCGGCTCCCGCGCGATCGAGGATCTGGAACTGGTCGTGCAGCGCCACATCCTGCACGTTCTCGACCTGAGCAACGGCAACCGCGCCGAGGCCGCGCGCCGGCTGGGCGTGTCGCGCAAGACGATCGACCGCAGGATGGCGGCGTGGGGTGATTGACGGCGCTGGCTCAGGCCGCCTGCCTGTGCGCCATGCACCACGCGATGATCGCGTCGACGTCGCCGGGCAGCGGTTCGGCCAGGTCGGCGGCGAAGTCCAGGAACGCGTCGACATTTCCGCGGTTGACCGCCGTCAGGACCGGGATCCCCTCGGCCAGCGCGTCGCCGATGAGCGGGCGAAATCCGCGGCCGTCGATCTCCTGCTTGCCGAACTTGTTGACGATCAGCAGCGCCGGGCCGTCGGCCAGCGCCGCCGCGACGAGGCCCGCCGCGCGTTCCAGGCCGTCCGGGTCGAGCCGGCAGCCACGCGACAGCCGGCCGAGGTCCTGGCTGATCCGCACCACGTCGTGGCCCGACAGGATGTGCAGGTCCATGTCGCACTTGCGGGTCGGATCGCGATCCTCGTTCGTCTGCACCGCGCCCGCCAGCGGTACGCCTGCCGCGCGCAGCCGCGTCGCCACCGCGTGGATCAGGCGGTCGCCCTCGCCGCGGCCTTCGGACACCACGTAGCCCAGCATCGCTCATCCCTTGCAACCGGTTGCACGGCCATACACTATGCCGGACACGCCCGGAAACACCATCCCTGACAGGAGCGCGCAGGCCGTGCCCGACACCCCCATCCTGCCGAACCCGGACGACCCGCGCCTGACACGGTGCGTCACCGGCACCGACCAGACAGGCGCGCCCGTCGACATTTCGGTGGTCGAGGAACGGCCGCTGACGATCTACCTCAACCGGCAGGAGATCGTGACCGCGATGACCATCGGGGACTACCCCGAATACCTGGCGGTCGGCTTCCTGCGCAACCAGGGCATGCTGCGCGACGACGACGTGGTGACCCGCGTCGACTATGACGACGAGATCGAGACCGTCGTCGTCCGGACCGAGCGCGAGACCTCCTACGAGGACAAGATGCAGAAGAAGACGCGCACCTCGGGCTGCGCGGTGGGTACGGTCTTCGGCGACATGATGGAGGGGCTCGAGGGGCTGACCCTTCCGCGCGCCGAGATCCGGACGAGCTGGCTATATTCGCTGGCGCAGGAGATCAACACCACGCCGTCGCTCTACCTCGAGGCCGGAGCGATCCACGGCACGGTGCTGTGCCAGGGCGACCGCCCGCTGGTCTACATGGAGGATGTGGGCCGCCACAACGCCGTCGACAAGATCGCCGGCTGGATGTTCCGCAACGGCGTGCCGGCGGACGACAAGATCCTCTACACCACCGGCCGGCTGACCTCGGAAATGGTGATCAAGTGCGCGCTGATGGGCATCCCGGCGCTGGCGTCGCGCTCGGGCTTCACGGCGTGGGGGGTCGAGATCGCGCGCCAGGTCGGGCTGACCTGCATCGGCCGGATGCGCGGCCGCCGCTTCGTCTGCCTGTCGGGCGAGGATCGTCTGGTGCGCGATGCCGACCCCGCCAGCGTGCCCGACGAGGACCGCAAATCCCGCCGCAAGGCCGCGTCGTGAGCAGACCGCTGGGCGTGATCCTGGCCGGTGGCCTCGCCACGCGCATGGGCGGGGGCGACAAGGGCCTGCTGCACGTCGACGGCCGCAGCCTGCTGTCGCGCGCGATCGACCGCCTGGGGCCGCAGGTGGACGGGCTGGCTCTGAACGCCAACGGTGATCCTGCGCGCTTTGCCGAGTACGGCCTGCCGGTCCTGCCCGACACGATCGCGGATTTTCCGGGGCCGCTCGCGGGCGTGCTCGCGGGACTCGACTGGGCGGCGGACCAGGGCGCCGACAACATCGTCACCGCCGCCGCCGACACGCCGTTCTTCCCCACCGATCTGGTCGCGCGCCTGCAGGCGGCGGCGACCGGGCCCTATCCGCTTGCGCTGGCGGCGACACCGCGCGACCGCACGGCGCTGAAATCGGGCGGCAAGCTCAACCGGCATCCGACATTCGGGCTGTGGCCCGTCGCGCTGCGCGACGACCTGCGCGCCGCGCTGAAGGACGGGTTGCGCAAGGTCGTGCTGTGGACCGACCGCCACGGCGGGACCGAGGCGCTGTTCGAGGCCGAGCCGTTCGATCCCTTCTTCAACGTCAACACGCCCGACGACCTGGCCCGGGCCGAGGCGCTGGCGAAGACCGCATGAAGCTGTACGGGGTGACCGGCTGGAAGAACGCCGGAAAGACGACGCTGATGGAGCGCCTCGTGACCGAGATCACCGGCCGGGGCTTGCGCGTGTCCACCGTCAAGCACGCCCACCACGACACCGATGTCGACCAGCCCGGCCGCGACAGTTTCCGGCACCGGCAGGCGGGCGCGTCGCAGGTGATGCTCGCCTCGCCCCG
>NZ_JBELMH010000018.1:0-7758 GCF_042096055.1 Citreimonas sp.
GGTGATCGAGGACGAGGCCGCCGTGGGCCGGATGACCGAGAAGATGCTGCGATCCTTCGGCTACGACGTGGTCGTCGCCCCCGATGCCGCGGCGGCGGCGCGTATCTTCGCCTCGGGTGCCGCGATCGACCTCGTCCTGTCGGACGTGGTGCTGCCGGGCGAGATGAGCGGGCCGAAGTTCATTCGCGGCCTTCAGGAGACGAAGCCGGACCTGAAGGTCGTGTTCATGTCCGGCTATCCGACCGAGGCGCTGGAGGGGAACGACGACCTCGACTCGCGGCACCAGCTGTTGGCCAAGCCCTTCCAGGCGTCACAGCTGGCCGCGACCATCCGCAAGGCGCTCGACCGGTAGGGCGGGCATCGCGGGCGGTTCGGCCGCCCGCGCACCGAGCCTAGAGCAGGCGTTCGATCAGGGCGCGCGTGTTCGCCTCGGTCATCTCGACCGGGTTGCCGCCGGTGCTGGGATCGCGCAGCGCGGCCTTGGTCAGCGCGTCCACGTCCGGGTTCTTCACGCCGAGATCGGTTAGCGTCTTCGGGATGCCCAGCCGGGCGTTGAGGTCGTCCACGTAGGCGCGGAACCCGTCGAAGCCGCCCTCGATCCCGAGGTAGCCCGCCGCGCGGTCGAAGCGGTCGGCGATCTTCTCGGCGTTGAACTTCAGCACCTCGGGCATGCAGACGGCGTTGGTCGTGCCGTGATGGGTGTGGTGCACAGCGCCCACCGGGTGGCTGATCGCGTGGATCGCGCCCAGCCCCTTCTGGAAGGCCGTGGCGCCCATCGCCGCCGCGGACATCATGTTGGCCCGCGCCTCGATGTCCGAGCCGTCGTCATAGGCGCGCGGCAGGTTGTCCACGACCAGCCGCATGCCTTCCAACGCGATGCCCTGGCTCATGGGATGGTAATGGGGCGAGGAATAGGCCTCGACGCAATGCGCGAAGGCATCAAGCCCGGTACCCGCGGTGATCGCCTTCGGCATGCCCACGGTCAGCTCGGGGTCGCAGATCACGACCGCGGGCAGCATCTTCGGGTGGAAGATGATCTTCTTCTCGTTCGTGTCGCTGCGGGTCACGACGCTGGCGCGCCCTACCTCCGAGCCCGTTCCGGCCGTGGTGGGCACGGCGACGATCGGGTGTATGCCGGCGGGGTCGGCGCGGGTCCACCAGTCGCCGATATCCTCGAAATCCCAGATCGGCCGCGTCTGTCCGGCCATGAAGGCGATCGTCTTGCCGAGGTCCAGACCCGAGCCGCCGCCGAAGGCCACGACCCCGTCGAAGCCCCCGCTGCGATAGGCGCGCAGGCCTTCCTCGACGTTCTCGCCGGTCGGGTTGGGGTCGACGTCCGAGAACATCGCGCGGCCCAGCCCGCCCGCGTCCAGCAGGTCGAGCGTGCGCGACGTGATGTCCATGCCGGCGAGGCCCTTGTCGGTGACCAGCAGAGGCTTGGTGATGCCCGCCGCGCGGCAGGCATCCGCGATCTCGGATATGCGCCCGGCGCCGAAGCGGATGGGGTTGGGATAGGTCCAGTTCGCGCGCATGGTCATGCCTTCTTCAGGTGGTAGGATTTCGGCCGCGTCAGGGCCTGGTAGGCGAGCACCGACAGCCCCTGCCCGCGCCCGGTGTCCTTGCAGCCGGTCCAGCACAGCGCGGGGTCGAGGTAGTCGCAGCGGTTCATGAAGACGGTGCCGGTCTCGATCCGCTGGCCCAGCGCCTCGGCTGCCTCGGCGTCGGTCGTCCAGATCGACGCGGTCAGGCCGAAGCGGCTGTCGTTCATCAGGGCGACGGCCTCGTCGTCGGTCTTGACGGGCATGATGCCCACGACCGGGCCGAAGGTCTCGTCGCGCATCACGCGCATCGCGTGCGTGACGTTGGTCAATATCTGCGGCGTCAGGTACGCGCCGCCGTCGTCGGCCTCCATCGTCGGAATATGCGCGGTGGCGCCGTCGGCCACGGCCTCTTCGATCTGGGCGCGGGCCTCGGCAGCGAAGCGGACGTTGGCCATGGGGCCGATCGTGGTCTCCTCGTCCAGCGGGTTGCCGAGGCGGTAGGATTTCACCAGCGCCACGGCCTTTTCGACGAAGGCGTCGAACAGGCTTTCGTGCAAGTAGACGCGCTCGATGCCGCAGCAGCACTGCCCCGAGTTGAACATCGCCCCGTCGATAACGCCCGCGACGGCGGCGTCGAGATCGGCGTCCGCGCGCACATAGGCCGGGTCCTTGCCGCCGAGCTCGGTCGCGATGGGCAGGAAGGTGCCCGCCGCGGCACGCTCCATTGCCTGGCCGCCACCCACGGAGCCGGTGAAGTTCACGAAATCGACCTTTCGGGCCGAGATCAGGTCGGACGTCATGTCGTGGTCGAGCACGAGGTTCTGGAACACGTCTTCGGGGACGCCGGCGGCATGGAACGCCTCGGCCAGGCGTTCGCCGACCTGAAGCGTCTGGGCCGCGTGTTTCAAGATCACGCAATTGCCGGCGATCAGCGCGGGCGCCACGGTGTTTATGGCGGTCATGTAGGGGTAGTTCCAGGGGGCCACGACCAGCACGGTGCCCCAGGGTTCGCGCGCGATCATGCGGCGCATGGTGGCGCTGTCCTCGACCACCTGCGGGGCAAGCGCGTCTGCCGCGATCTGCGCCATGTGCGACGCGCGTTCATGGAACCCGCCGTATTCACCGCCGTAGCGCACCGGGCGGCCCATCTGGTGGGCGAGTTCCACCGCCATGCGGTCCTGCTGCTGACCGACGATCTCGACCGCCTTCATCACCAGGCTTGCGCGCTCGTGTACGGAGCGGGCGGCCCAGGCCGCCAGCGCGCCGCGCGCGGCGGCGGCCGCGGCGAAGGCGTCGTCGCGCGACAGCACCGGACGCTCCAGATAGACCGATCCGTCGATCGGCGAGATCAGTTTCACGCTGCTCATGTCATGCTCCCTCGAATCCGCGGGCGATTTCCCAGTCGGTGACCGCGCGGTCGAACGCCTCCTGTTCGACCTCGGCGGCGCGGGTGTAGTGGTCGATCACCCAGTCGCCCATCTGCGCGCGCAGCATGGCCGAGCCCTGCAGCGCCTCCATCGCCGCGCGCAGTGTGTGGGGCACTGCGGGCACGTAGTCCATGTGGTAGACGTCGCCGGTGACCGGCTCGGCTAGCGTCAGCCCCTCTTCGATCCCCGACAGCCCGGCGGCCAGCTGGGCGGCGCAGGCCAGGTACGGGTTCAGGTCCGACCCGCCGATGCGGCATTCGATGCGCACGCCCTTCGTCCCCTCGCCCACCAGCCGGTAGCCCGCCGTGCGGTTGTCGACCGACCACGCGACCTTGGTGGGCGCGAAGGTGCCGGGCACGAAGCGCTTGTAGCTGTTGATGTAGGGCGCGAGGAAATAGGTGATGTCGGCCGAGTATTTCAGCAGCCCCGCCACGTAAGAGCCCATCACGTCGGACATTCCGCGCGGCTTGTCGGCGTCGAAGAACACGGGGTTGCCGTCCTTCCACAGCGACTGGTGGATATGCGCGGCGCTGCCCACGCGGTCGGCGCGCCACTTGGGCAGGAAGCTGGCGGCATGGCCCTGCTGGTGGGCGATCTCCTTGATCGCGTGCTTGGCGATGCTGTGGTTGTCGGCGGTGGCCAGGGCCTCGGCGTAGCGGATGTTGAGCTCGGCCTGCCCGGCCTCGGCCTCGCCCTTGGTGTTCTCGACCGGCACACCGGCGGCGACCAGGTGATTGCGGATGGGCCGCATCACGTGCTCTTCCTTGCCGGTCTGGAAGATGTGGTAATCCTCGTTGTAGCCGGAAAACGGCACGAGGTCGCGGAAGCCGCCCTTGCGGATCTCGTCGAAGGTGCGGTCGAAGAGGAAGAATTCCAGCTCGGTCGCCATCATCGCGGTCAGGCCCATCGCCTGCGCGCGGGCGATCTGCGCCTTGAGCACGGCGCGCGGCGAATGCGGCACCGGTTCGTGGGTGTGGTGGTCGAGCACGTCGCACAGCACCATCGCGGTCGCCGTCAGCCACGGCACCGGGCGCAGCGTCGAGAGGTCGGGCTTCATCACGTAATCGCCATAGCCCTGTTCCCAGCTCGTCGCCTGGTAGCCCTCGGGCGTGTTCATCACGAGGTCGGTGGCCAGCAGGTAGGAACAGCAATGCGTCTCCTCGTGCGCGCTTTCGAGGAAATTCGACACGTGGAAGCGCTTGCCCATCAGGCGGCCCTGCATGTCGACGAGGCACACCAGGACGGTGTCGATCTCGCCCGAATCCGCGGCCTTGCGCAGGGATTTCAGCGTGAGGGGTTCGGGCATGGCGGCCTCCTGTGGCGGGCGGTTTCATCGGCACGGGCGCCGGCATGAACCGGCGCCCGTCCGTCGTGTCAGGCGGTGAGTATCAGACGTCGTCGCCGTAGCGGTAGGGCCGTCCGGCCTTCTGCATGTCGGCGTTGTAGCGCTTGAAGATCTCGACGACGCGGGCCTTGGTCTCGGACTCGGCGGCGATCTCGTCCCAGAAGACGCGCGCGGCTTCCTCGACGGTGTCCCATTCCGCGTCGGGGATCGAGGTCAGCTGCAGCTTGTCGCCGTTCACGCGCAGGTCGGCCTCGCCGCCCCAGTACCAGTGCTGGCGGTAGTAGTGCGACTGGTCGGCGCAGACCTTGAACAGCGTCTTTAGGTCCTCGGGCAGCTCGTTCCAGCGTTCCTGGTTGGCGAAGAAGTGCCCGATCCAGGCGCCCGAGATGTTGTTGGTGAGGAAGTAGTTCGTCACGTCGGCCCAGCCGACCGTGTAATCCTCGGTGATGCCCGACCAGGCGATGCCGTCGAGCTCGCCGGTCTGCACGGCCACCTCGATGTCCTCCCACGGCAGGGTGACCGGGATCACGCCGAACTGCGCGAGGAAGCGGCCGGCGGTCGGGAAGGTGAAGACGCGCTTGCCCTGCAGGTCTGCAAGGCTTCGGATCGGATCCTTGGTGGCGAAGTGGCAGGGGTCCCACGCGCCCGCGCTGATGTGCTGCACGCCGACCTTGGCGTATTCCTCCTTCCAGATCTCGTCGAGACCGTAGCGGTTGAACAGCACCGGCACGTCGAGCGAGTAGCGGCTGCCGAAGGGGAAGTAGCCTCCGAAGACGGTGACCTCGGTGGGCGAGGCCATCGAGTCGTCGTCGGACTGAACCGCGTCGATCGTGCCGCGCTGCATCGCCTGGAACAGCTCGCCCGTGGGGACCAGCTGGTCGGCGTAGAACAGCTCGATCTGCATTCGGTCGCCGGCGATCTGGTTGAACATCTCGATGGCCGGGTCGATCACGTGCGCGGCCAGCGCGGGCCCCGCGTAGGTCTGCATCCGCCAGCGGATGGTCGACTGCGCGATGGCGGGCGCGGCCAGTGCGGCGGCGGGCGCGGCGGCGGCGGCGCCTTTCAGGAAGGTGCGACGGGTCGTCATTGTGAAATCCTCTCTGTTGCGTTTGCGGTTCTGGGCGCCCCGGTTTTCCGGGGTCTGGTATCTCAGTAATCGTAGACGAGGCCGGGCAGCCAAAGCGCGATCTCGGGGAAGGCCATGACCAGCGCCAGTGCCACGATCATGACGCCGACGAAGGGCACGATCGAGGCATAGATGTCGCGCAGTCCGATTTCCGGCGGCGCCATCGCGCGCATCAGGAACAGGTTGTAGCCGAAAGGCGGCGTCATGTAGGCGATCTGCGTCGTGATCGTGTAGAGCACGCCGTACCAGATCAGGTCGAAGCCCAGCGCATCGACCAGCGGCACGTAGAGCGGTGCTACGATCACCAGCATCGCCGTGTCGTCGAGGAACGTGCCCATGACGATGAAGCTCAGCTGCATCAGGATTAGGATCATCCAGGGGTTGAGGCCCAGCTGCTCGGTGAACAGGCTGTCGATCGCGCGCACGGCGCCCAGCCCGTCGAACACCGCCCCGAAGGCCAACGCGGCGAGGATGATCCACATGAACATGCAGGTGATGCCCAGCGTCTTGCGGACCGAGTTCTCGAACACTTGCCGCGTCATCCGGCCCTTGAGCACGGCGGCGAGGAACGCCGCGATCGCCCCGATGGCCGAGCTTTCCACGAGCGACGTGTAGCCGTTCACGAAGGGCACCATCATCACCGCGAAGATCACCAGCGGCAGCAAGCCGGCGCGCAAAAGGCGCAGCTTTTCGGCGCGGGGCATGGCCCGGTCCTCGGGTGGCAGGACGGGGCCGAGCGCGGGATTCACCCGGCAGCGGATCACGATGTAGCCGATGAAAAGCGCGGCCATCATCAGCCCCGGCACGGCGCCCGCAAGCCACAGCTGACCCACCGGCTGCCGCGCGATCATCGCGTAGAGCACGAGCACCACTGAGGGTGGCACGAGGATGCCCAAACTCGATCCCGCCTGGATCACCCCCGTGACCATCCGCTTGTCGTAGTTGCGGCGCAGCAGTTCGGGCAGCGCGATGGTGGCGCCGATGGCCATGCCCGCCACGGAAAGCCCGTTCATGGCCGAGATCAGCACCATCAGCCCGATCGTGCCCACGGCGAGGCCCCCGGACAGCCCGCCCATCCAGACGTGGAACATCTTGTAAAGATCGTCCGCGATGCGGCTTTCGCTCAGGACGTAGCCCATGAAGATGAACATCGGCAGCGTCAGCAGCGGGTACCACTTCATCAGCTTCATCGCCGCCGAGAAGCCCAGGTCGTAGCCGCCCCGATCGCCCCACAGGAACAGCGCCGCCATGACCGCGACGAAGCCGATCGCGCCGAAGACGCGCTGGCCGGTCAGCAGCATCAGCATCATGGTCGAGAACATCAACGCGGCGATCACCTCGTAGGACATCAGGTCTTTTCCCCCATGTCCTCGCCGCGCAGGCGCAGGATATCCTTGAAGAGTTCCGACAGCACCTGCAGCAGCATCAGCGCGATGCCGGCGACCATGATGGACTTGATCGGCCACAGGTAGGGGCGCCACGCGGTCGGGCTGCGCTCGCCCCCGTACTGGAACGAGTACATCAGGCTGTCCCATCCGCCCCAGAGCAGCACGGCAAGGTAGACGATCAGGAACAGCACGGTGATCGCGTCGACCTGCGCCTTGCGCCGCTCGGACCACTCGCCATAGAGCAGGTCCATCCGCACGTTCGACCCCATCTGCAACGCGTAGGGTCCGCCGAGGATGTAGTAGGCCGTCATGGCGAACTGCGCCATCTCGAGCGTCCAGAGCGAGGGCAGGAAGACCGCCTTCGAGACGATCGACCACAGCAGGATCGCCATCATCACGAAGATGCCGTACATGACCAGCCGCCCGATCCAGCGGTTGCAGCGGTCCACGACCGCGATGTAGGCGCGCAGCGCGGCGGTCATGGCTGCGCCTCGGGCACCGGGCCGAGCGCGGCGGACAGCACGGCGGCGAGGTGGTCGGCCATGGCCTCTATGCCGGCCGCGTCGCGCAGCAGGTTGTTGCGCACCTCGATCATCACGTTCGGGCGCCCCGCCCCGTGGCGCGCCAGCGTATGCGTCACGCCGTCGGCTGCGGAATAGGGCTCGTTCAGGCGGGTGTCCCAGCCGCCCGGACCCGCGGCCAGCATCGCGCGGGCGAGCGTCGCGTCCTCGTCGTGCAGGTAGCCGATCTGCACGCTGCGCGGGGCTCCGTTCCAGCGGGGCGTGAAGCTGTGCACTGTCACCAGCGCCGCGTCGGGCGCGGCGGCCAGCGTTTCGGCCACGGCCGCGTGAAAGGGGTCGTAGACCAGCCGCGCGCGGCGGGCGCGGTCCTCGGGCGAGAGGTCTTCGTTGCCCGGCACGGCGATGCGCTC
>NZ_JBELMH010000018.1:7858-21234 GCF_042096055.1 Citreimonas sp.
CCCGCTCGACTGCTTCCCACGCTGACACGTCCGGTTTCCCATCCCCGTTTCGTACGATTAGCGACAGGGGCTCGCGCGCTGTCAAGAAAATTACGTAGCGTCGATTACAGTTTGGGCGTACCCTGTACGAAACGCTACATCGCATGGGGTGACCGCGTGCAGCAGACCCGCTCTTCTCCGTCCAGCCGCCCCGTGCTGGTCAAGGACCTGATCCGCGATCACGACCATTCCGGCGCCCTCACCCCGGCCGAACGGCAGCTGACCAGCGTGCTGCTGCGCGACTACCCGGTGGCGGGCCTCAACACCGTCAGCAAACTGGCGGAGGCCGCGGGCGTGTCGACGCCCACGGTGATCCGGCTCGCGCGCAAGCTGGGCTTCGACGGCTTCCCCGAGATGCAGGACGCGCTGCGCCGCGAGGTGTCGGAACAGATCAAGCAGCCGATCCTCAAGGGCGACGGCTGGCCCGAGACGCGCGGCGACAGCCCGGCCTTCCGCACCTTCGCCACGGCGGTGTTCGAGAACCTGAACCACACGATCGAGCGGCTCGACCCCGCGACCTTCGACACGGTGGCCGCCCTGCTGGCCGACCCGGCCGTGTCCGTGCGCATGGCGGGCGGGCGCATCACCCGGTCGAACGCCGACTACTTCTTCAACCACCTGCAGATCATCCGCCCCGATGTGATGCTGCTGCCGCCGCCGGTCAACGTCTGGCCGCAATACCTGCTGGACATGGGGCCGCACACGGCGCTGATCCTGTTCGACATCCGCCGCTACGAGGGCGAGCTGATGAAGCTGGCCGAGCTTGCCCGGGGGCAAGGCAGCCGGATCGTGCTGTTCACCGACCAGTGGGGCAGCCCGATCTCGGCGCTGGCCGACCACGTGTTCAACGCCGCGGTCGAGGTGCCGTCGTCGTGGGATTCCACGCTCGCCATCAACCTCATCGTCGAGGCGCTGATCGCCGAGGCGCAGTCGCGGCTGGGCGACGGGGCGCTGGCGCGGATCGAGCGGCTCGAGGACCTGTTCTCGAGCACGCGGATCTTCCGCCGCCCGGGGTGAGGTCGCCTGCGCGCGGTCGACTGCCCGGCTCGGCGGGCCCGGAACTCATCGTTCCGGTCTTGGTTGCCCTGCCGACAGGGCGCCGCGCGCCCGCGCCCCCCGCCGCGAGGAAAGACCCGCATGACTTCGCTTCCCTCCTCGGACTGGCCCGACGCGACCGCCGCGATCCTGGCGGACCCGTACCGGCACATCCTGTCGCGGTGCCGCGATCTGGGCACCGACGGCTTCCGCACGCGCATCCTGGGCCGCGAGGCCGTTTGCCTGACGGGGCGCGAAGCCGCGCGCCTGCTCTACGACCAGGACAAGATCAGGCGCGAGGGCGCGGTGCCGTCGCTGATCCGCGACGTGCTGTTCGGCACCGGCGGCGTCCAGGGGCTGGACGGCGCACCGCATCACCATCGCAAGCGCATGCACCTGAAGCTGCTGGGGCCAGACGCGGACCTCGACCGGTTCGTCGCCCGGTTCGACGACGCGTTCCGCGCGACGGCCGCGCAATGGCATGGCACGGTCGAGGTCTTCGACGAGATGAAGGTGGTGCTGACGCGCAGTGCCTACGGCTGGTCCGGGCTGCCCTTGCCGACCGACGATGCGAAGGTGACCGCCGACCGGCTGGCCGACCTGTTCATGCATGCCGGTCCCTCGCCGGTCGGGCAGATCAAGGCGCGGCGCGCGCGCCGGCACCTCGAGCGCGACACCGTGCAGGCGATCGAGGACCTGCGCGCCGGCAGCTTCGCCGACGTCGATGCGGGCCGCGCGTTCCCGGTCGTCGCGCTGTGGAAGGACCAGGACGGCCAGCTTCTGCCAGCGCATGTGGCCGCGGTCGAGCTGCTCAACATCATCCGGCCGACGGTCGCCGTCTCGGTCTTCATGGCCTTCGCCGGGCTGGCGCTGGCGCGGCACCGCGATGCCGTCGCGCGTGTGCGCGACCATTCCGACTGGCCGCACGCCTTCGTGCAGGAGGTGCGCCGCACCGCGCCGTTCTTCCCGGCGACCACCGGGATCGCGCGCGCGGATCTCGACTGGCACGGAGAGACGATCCGCGCAGGCACGCGCGTGGTTCTGGATCTCTACGGCACGAACCGCGACGCGCGGCACTGGCAGGAGCCGGACCGTTTCGACCCGGCCCGTTTCCTCGACTGGCCCGGCGATCCCTACACGATGGTGCCGCAGGGCGCCGGTGAGCACGCACGGACCCACCGCTGCCCAGGCGAGTGGCTGACGATCCGCCTGATGGAGCGGTTCACGACCTTCATGGACGGCGAGATCGACTGGCGCCTGACCGACCCGGACGTGCAGATGGATTACTCGAGCTTCCCCGCCCTGCCGAAGAAGGGCGTGCTGATCTCGGTCTAGTCCGCCTCTGCGGCCCGCGCGCGGCCCAGCACCGGCGACAGCGCGGCGATCAGCAGCGCGAACAGGCCGACGAGGGCGAAGGACAGGCGCAGCGAACTCGCGTCGGCGATGAAGCCGATCGCCGGCGGACCCATCAGCATCGCGCCGTAGCCCAGCGTGGCGACCGAAGCGATCGCCTGGCCTGCAGGCACGTCGGGGTCCGCGGCGGCGCGGCTGAAGGCCAGCGGGATCACCGCGGCGTAGCCGAGACCCATCAGGACGAAGGCGACCAGCGCGAGCGGCAGCGAGGCGGAGGTGGCGCAGAGCAGGTAGCCCGCCGCGCCGAGCAGCCCGCTGACCAGCGCCACGCGTTGCGGGCCGTGGCGAGTGATGGTCCGATCGACGCAGAGCCGCATGGCGACCATCGTGACCGAGAAGACGGCGTAGCCCAGCGTCGCCTGCGACTCGGCCGCGCCCAGCACGTCGGACAGGAAGACCGCGCTCCAATCCACGGCGGCGCCCTCGCCGAGGCCCGCGCCCAGCGCGATCAGGCCGACGAAGACCAGCGCGCCGCGGGGGAAGGCGAAGACCGGGTCGGCCGCGCCGCCGGTCACCACGCGCGAGGTCCAGGCGATCCGCAGGAACGGGCCGAACAGCGCCGCCGCCAGCACCGAGGCGAGCAGGAAGTGGACCGCGACCGGCGCCGCGACGCTGGCGGCGACGAAGCCGCCGGCGGCGCCTAGGCCGGCGCCGAGGCTCCACATCGCGTGGAACGAGGACATGACCGAGCGGCCCATGTGATGCTCGACCTCGGCCGCCCACGAGTTCATCGTGACGTCCATCGCGCCGTGGCACATCCCGAAGAGGAACAGGGCCACGCCCAGCGCGACCACGGTGGGGGCGAGGCCGACCAGCACGATCGAGACGAGGTAGACCGCCGCGATCCAGCGGGTCACGCGGACCGCGCCGAAGCGGTCGGCGAGCTTGCCCGCGATGGGGAACGAGACCAGCGCGCCCACGCCCATGACCAGCAGGAGCAGGCCCAGCGCGCCCTCGTCGAGGCCGAAGCCGGCCGCGACCGCCGGGACCCGCGAGGCCCAGCAGCCCAGCAGGACGCCGTTGAGGGCGAAGGCGGCGGCGACGCTGCGCCAGGGGGTGACGATGGCGGGCATTCCCTTCCTCCGATCAGGTGTCCCATCGTGGGACATCATGGCGCACAAACGAAATCAATGACTTGCAGCGACGGATTCATCAAGTCTTAGGATTTGCCCCCGCGGACGGCCCCCGACACGCCCCCCGCGAGGGGCCGCGTCAGAGTCCCAGGAGGCCGGTCAGGTTTTCCAGCGCGGCGCGATCCTCGGGCGCCAGCGGCGCGCGGCGCGAGCGGAACAGCGTCGCCTGGCTGCGCAGCACGGGCGGGTCGGACAGCGGCTTGAGGTGGTTGGCGCGCAGCGTCTCGCCGGTCGAGGTGATGTCGGCGATCGCCTCGGCGGTCAGGTTCGCCACGGTGCCCTCGGTCGCGCCCTGGCTGTCGACCAGCCGGTAATCGGCCACGCCGCCGTCGCGCAGGTAGTCGCGCACCAGCCGGTGATACTTGGTCGCGATGCGCAGCCGGTGGCCGTGGCGCGCGCGGAACGCCGCCGCCGCCGCGTCGAGATCGTCGAGCGTGTCGACGTCGACCCAGGCGGCGGGCACGGCGACGATCAGGTCGGCATGGCCGAAGCCCAGCTCGGCCAGCGGCTCGACCTTCTGGTCCCATTGCACCAGCTTCTCGCGCACCAGATCCGTGCCGGTGACGCCCAGGTGGATGCGCCCCGCGGCCAGTTCGCGCGGGATCTCTCCGGCCGCGAGCAGCACCAGGTCGACGCCGTCGGCGCCCGACACGGCGCCGGCATATTCGCGGTCCGACCCGGTGCGCGACAGGGTGACGCCTCGGGCGCCGAACCAGTCGAAGGTCTTCTCCATCAGCCGGCCCTTCGAGGGCACGCCCAGCTTCACGCTCATGCGCCGCCCTCCAGCGCCAGGATCAGGTCGGGGCGGATCACGCCGCCCACCGCCGGGATCGCCTGCCCGTCGCCCAGCCGTTCGGTCAGCGCGTCGTAGCGCCCGCCGGTGGCGGCCGGCGGCAGGTCGGGCCGCGCGTCCGAGACGAAGCCGAAGACGAAGCCGTCGTAGTATTCCATCGAGGTGCGGCCGTAGCTGCCCTCGAAATCCAGCGCCTCGACGTCGATGCCGCGCGCGGCGAGCGCGTCCAGCCGCGCCTCGAGCCGGTCGAGCGCGGGCGTCAGCGCGGGCATGTCCACGGCGATGTCGCGCAGCCGCGCCAACGCGAAGGGCGCGGTTTCGCGCACCGCGAGGATGGCGTCGACCAGCGCCACCTGGTCGCGCGACAGCGGCGGCTGGGCGGCGTCGGCGCGCAGCGTCTCGATCCGGGCGGCGATCTCGTCGTGCGAGCGCTTGCCGACCAGGGGCGCCGCGCCGTCCAGCGGATCGCGCGCCTTGAGAAGCTTCGCGCGCGCGGGCGGCACGCGGGTCTTGCCGGAAAACCGGTCGAGCAGCGCGCGGAAGCGGCGCGGCCGCCACAGGTGGCGCAGCAGCGCCGCGCGCCGCGCGGCCGAGGCGTCGAGCCCGCCGACCGCCGCCATCAGCACGCCGATATCGCCGGTGACCGCGCGCAGCGGCAGGCCCGCCAGCGCGTCGGCGAAGATCGCGAAGACCTCGGCATCGGCGGCGGCGGGATCGATGCGGTCGAAGATCTCGAACCCGACCTGCAGGTATTCCGGGTTGCGGTCGGGATCGGCCTCCTGCCGGCGGAAGACCTCGCCGGAATAGGTGTAGCGCGCGGGCTCGGCGCCGCCCTGCATGTGCGCCTGCACCACCGGCACGGTGAAGTCGGGGCGCAGCATCATCTCGCCCCGCCCCGGATCGGCGGTGACGTAGGCGCGGCCGCGGATGTCCTCGCCGTAGAGGTCGAGCAGCGTCTCGGCCGGTTGCAGGATCGCGGGGTCGATCACCGCGGCGCCGGCGGCCTCAAACCGGGCGCGCAGGCTGGCCGCCTTGTCGCGGGCGGCGGGGTTCACGCCGGGCCGTCCAGGATCGCGCGGACGCGGGCGACCAGTTCGGCGCGCGGCACCTCGAATTGCGAGGGGCGTTCCTTCCACTCTTCCAGGCTGGCGTTCTCGGCGATCTTCGCGCCGAGGACCAGGTCCTTGATCTGGACGACGCCGCGGGCCTTCTCTTCCTCGCCCTCGATCACGGCGACGGGGCTGGCGCGCTTGTCGGCGTATTTGAGCTGGTTGCCGAAGTTCTTCGGGTTGCCAAGGTAGACCTCGGCCCGGATGCCGGCGGCGCGCAGTTCGGCCACCATCGACTGGTAGTCGGCCATGCGCTCGCGCTCCATCACGGTGACGACGACGGGGCCTTCGGCGCGGGTCTCGATGCGGCCCTTTTCGTGCAGCGCGGCGAGCAGGCGGTCGACGCCGATGGACACACCCGTGGCGGGCACGGCCTGGCCGGTGAAGCGCTTGACGAGGTCGTCGTAGCGCCCGCCGCCGGCGACGGAGCCGAACTGGCGCTTGCGGCCCTTGTCGTCGAGGATCTCGAAGGTCAGCTCGGCCTCGAAGACCGGGCCAGTGTAGTAGCCGAGACCGCGCACCACGCTGGGGTCGATGACGATGCGGTCGGGGCCGTAGCCCTGGGAAATGAGCAAGTCAGAGATTTCTCGAAGCTCTTGAATCCCGACCCTACCGTTGTCGGAAGAACCAACCAACTCACCGAGATATCCCAGCACCCTATTAGTGATGGCTGCGCCGCTTTGTGGCGTATGCTTCCAACCTCGCTGCCTATCAGGCCCTTTTTCCACTGACCAAGCTTGAGCAAGAAGCTTGTAGTCGTCGCTTTCGGTGTCGCTCCGGGCGTCCAGTTCCACTTCCAGTCGGCCAAGCACACGCGACTTGGCCAGCAGAAAACCAACGGCCTTGTCAGCCTGCTCATCGCTCAGCCCCACACCGTCGATATAGGCGCCCGATGCGTCGAGGCGGCCCTTGCCCAGAAGCTCGCGCACGCCGGCCTCGCCGACCTTGTCGAACTTGTCGATGGTGCGCAGGACGGCGGCCTGCTGGCCCTCGTCCGCGACGCCCATCGCCTCGAGCACGCCGTTGAGCACCTTGCGATTGTTCACGCGCACGATGTAGTCGCCGCGCGGAATGCCGACCGTTTCCAGGACGTCCGCGAGCATGGCGCAGATCTCGGCATCGGCGGCGACCGATCCGCTGCCCACGGTGTCGGCGTCGCACTGGTAGAACTGGCGGTAGCGGCCGGGGCCGGGCTTTTCGTTGCGCCAGACCGGGCCCATCGCGTAGCGGCGATAGGGCAGCGGCAGGTCGTTGCGGTGCTGCGCGTAGACGCGGGCGAGCGGCGCGGTCAGGTCGTAGCGCAGGGCGACCCAGCCCTCGGCGTCGTCCTCCCAGGCGAAGACGCCCTCGTTCGGGCGGTCGACGTCGGGCAGGAACTTGCCCAGCGCCTCGACGGTCTCGACGGCCGAGGATTCCAGCGCGTCGAAGCCGTAGCGGTGGTAGACCTGCGCGATGGCCTGCAGCATCGCGGCGCGGTGCGTCACCTCGGCCCCGAAATAGTCGCGGAAGCCCTTCGGCGTCTGCGCCCGGGGGCGCGGCGTCTTCTTCGCTTTGGCCATGGGTCTGCCTGTCTCGATCCGGTCGCGCACCCTCTAGCGTGCCGCCCCGGCGGGGGCAAGGCGGGGCTGCCGCGGCGGGGCAACGGGCGCTTGCACGGGCGCGGCGGCGCGCCTACCTCGGGGTCACGAGGATGGCGAGAGGAGCGAAGCCATGGACCGCAACGTCGAGGAACGCCTGGCCCATCTGGAACGCAGCGTCGACGACCTGTCGGACACCGTCGCCCGCCAGGACCGCGAGATCGAGGAGCTCAAGCGCCGCCTCGCGGTGCTGGTCGAGCGCGAGCGCGAACGCGCCTCCGAAGGCAGCGGCGGCGTGGTGCTGGGCGACGAGCGGCCGCCGCATTACTGAGCGGGTCAGCGCGACTTGATGTCGAGCGCGACGACGTCGCCGTCGTGCAGCAGCAGGTTCTTCCAGCGCGGGTTCGAGCCGTGCCGCTCGTAGAGGCTGACGAAGACGGTGTCGCGTTCGAGCCGGCCAAGGCGGTCGCCGCAGGGCTGGTCGTCGGACACGCGGCAGAGCACGCGCTTGATCCGGTCGTAGGCGGCGTCGGTCGCGGCCATCGGCTGCGTGCGCCCGGGCGCGCCGAAGCGGATCATCTCGTAGGTCTCGGGCTGGCCGAACATCGCGAGCGCCGCGGTCACCTGCCGTGCGCAGCCGTCGGAAAAGCCGGTGACGAAGAAGGTGCGCTGGCCGGTCTGGCCGGGGGCGGTGTCGTGGATCGCGTAGCCGCGGCCGGTGGCGGGGTAGCGCGCGATCTCGGTCCCGAGGCGCGCGGCCGGCAGATCGCAGGCGCGGCCGATCTCGCCGTAGGGCAGCACCGCGTTGCGGCCGACCTCGACATACTCGACCCCGTCGCCGGTGCCTGCCCCGCCGCCCATCGGCGCGCCGGAACAGCCTGCGAGTGTCAGTGCGGTGACGGCGACGATGGCGCGGAAGATCATGCGGGCCCCCTCGATGGCTGATGCCTTCTAGCGGGTCGCGGCGCGCATCGCCAGCGGTTCGGGCACGATGCGCGAAGCGGCGCCTAGACTTCTTCCACCGCCAGCACGCCGGCGAGCGATTTGACCGCGCCGCGTATCTCGGGGGTCACGGGAAAGTCCTGGCCCAGCCGCAGCACCGTGTCGCCCGGCAGGCCCACGTAGTCGGGCAGCAGCAGCTCGACCGGGCCGCGGGCGGCCTTGGGCAGCTGCTCGGAGGCGCGTTTCAGCACGCCGGCGATCTGGCCCAGCGCGGCCTCGTCGTCGAGGAAGATGCGCAGGCCCGTGACGGCCCCGGCGATCACCTGGTCCATCGGCGACACGCCGCGGCCCAGCAGCTTGAGCTGGTCGGCCTCCATCGTGGCCTCGACCGTCAGCAGCACCTTGGCGCCGGTCTCGAGATATTCGCGCGACTTCTCGAGCGTCTCGGAAAACAGCGTGACCTCGAAGGCGCCGGTGGGGTCCGACAGCTGGCAGAAGGCGAAGCGGTTGCCGCGCGCGGACTTGCGCTCCTGCCGGCCCGCGACGACGCCCGCCATCTTCGCCACCAGCGGCGCGCTTTCGGCGCGGGCGGTGACCTCGTCCAGGGTCATCACGTCGCGGCGTTTCAGCGCCGGCATGTAATCGTCGAGCGGGTGGCCCGACAGGTAGAAGCCGACGGCCTTGAATTCCTCGGCCAGACGTTCGGCCGGAAGCCAGTCGCTGACCGGCGACAGGCGCGGCTCCGGCAGATCCTCGCCCGCCTCGCCGAAGAGCGAGACCTGCGCCGAGGCCTTCTGGTCGTGGATCGCGGCCGAGTAGGCCACCAGCGCGTCGAGGCTGTCAAAGACGCGGCGGCGGTTCGGGTCGAGCTGGTCGAAACAGCCGGCACGGGCCATCATTTCCAGCGGCCGCTTGCCGACCTTCTTGAGGTCAACGCGGCGGGCGAAGTCGAACAGCGTGGCGAAGGGTTTCTCGCCCCGGCCCTGCGCGCCTGCGGCGCGACCCTCGACCACCAGCCGCATCGCCTCGACGCCGACGTTCTTGAGCGCGCCCAGCGCGTAGACCAGCGCGCCCTCGTGCACGTCGAAGGTGGCCTGCGAACGGTTCACGCAGGGCGGCACCCAGGGCAGCGACAGACCTTTGCGGACCTCCTCGAAATACACGGCCAGCTTGTCGGTGAGGTGGATGTCGCAGTTCATCACGCCGGCCATGAACTCGACCGGGTGGTTCGCCTTGAGCCAGGCGGTCTGGTAGCTGACCACGGCGTAGGCGGCGGCGTGCGACTTGTTGAAGCCGTAGTTGGCGAACTTGTCGAGCAGGTTCCAGACCTCGATCGCCTTGTCCTTGTCGACGCCGTTGGCCTTGGCGCCTTCCAGGAACTTGGGCCGCTCGGCGTCCATCGCCTCCTGGATCTTCTTGCCCATGGCGCGGCGCAGAAGGTCCGCGCCGCCGAGCGAATAGCCCGCCATCTCCTGCGCGATCTGCATCACCTGTTCCTGGTAGACGATGATGCCCTGCGTCTCGTCGAGGATGTGGTCGATCGTGGGGTGAAGCGCTGCGCGCTCCTTCTTGCCGTTCTTGACCTCGCAATAGGTCGGGATGTTCTCCATCGGGCCGGGACGATAGAGCGCCACGAGGGCGACGATGTCCTCGATGCAGGTGGGCTTCATGCGCTTGAGCGCGTCCATCATGCCCGAGGATTCCACCTGGAACACGGCGACCGTCTTGGCGCGGGCGTAGAGGTCGTAGGATTTCTCGTCGTCGAGCGGGATCAGGTTGATCTGGTTCTCGGCCCCCGGCGCGGGTTCATAAAGCTCGGTGCCGTCGGCGGCCACGTGCAGCGGGCGCCCGGCCTTGAGGATCAGGTCGACCGCGTTCTGGATCACCGTCAGGGTCTTGAGGCCGAGGAAGTCGAACTTCACCAGGCCCGCCTGCTCGACCCATTTCATGTTGAACTGCGTGGCCGGCATGTCCGAGCGCGGGTCGCGATAGAGCGGCACCAGCTCGTCCAGCGGGCGGTCGCCGATTACCACGCCCGCGGCGTGGGTCGAGGCGTTGCGCAGCAGCCCCTCGACCTGCTGGCCGTAGGTCAGAAGGCGCTCGACCAGCCATTCCTTGTCGGCCTCTTCCTTGAGGCGCGGCTCGTCCCGCAGGGCCTGTTCGATGCTGACGGGCTTGACCCCTTCGACCGGGATCATCTTGGACAGGCGGTCGACCTGCCCGTAGGGCATCTGCAGCACGCGGCCCACGTCGCGCACCGCGGCCTTGGACAGCAGCGCGCCGAAGGTGATGATCTGGCCGACGCGGTCGTGGCCGTACTTCTCCTGCACGTAGCGGATCACCTCCTCGCGGCGGTCCATGCAGAAGTCGATGTCGAAGTCCGGCATGCTGACGCGTTCCGGGTTGAGGAAGCGTTCGAACAGCAGGGAATAGCGCAGCGGGTCGAGGTCGGTGATCGTGAGCGCGTAGGCCACGAGGCTGCCGGCGCCCGAGCCGCGGCCCGGCCCCACCGGGATGTCCTGCTCCTTGGCCCACTTGATGAAGTCGGCGACGATCAGGAAGTAGCCCGGAAAGCCCATCCCCTCGATGATGCCGAGCTCGAATTCCAGGCGCTTCTCGTAGTCTTCCACCGATGCGGCGTGGGGGATCACGGCGAGGCGCGCCTTGAGGCCCTCCTGCGCCTGGCGGCGCAGCTCGTCCACCTCGTCGTCGGCGAAGCGCGGCAGGATCGGGTCGCGGCGGTAGGCCATGAAGGCGCAGCGCTTGGCGATCTCGACGGTGTTCTCGATCGCCTCGGGCAGGTCGGCGAAGAGCGTCGCCATCTCCTGCGCGGACTTGAAGTAGTGCTGCGGCGTCAGGCGGCGGCGCGGGTCGTTCTGGTCGACATAGGCGCCCTCGGCGATGCAGATCAGCGCGTCGTGCGCCTCGTACATCTCGGTCTTGGGGAAGTAGACGTCGTTGGTGGCGACCAGCGGCAGGCCCATCTCGTAGGCCATCTCGACATGGCCGCGCTCGGTCGCGCGTTCGGATTGCGGCAACCCGTTCTCGGTCGGGTGGCGCTGCAGCTCGACGTAGAGGCGGTCGCCGAACATGGTGTGCAGGCGGGTCATCAGCGTCTGCGCGGCGGGACGCTGGCCGGCCTGCAGCAGGCGTCCCACGGGGCCGTCCGGCCCGCCGGTGAGGCAGATCAGCCCTTCGGCATGCGCGTCGAGTTCGTCCAGCGTGACGTGCGGCAGCTCTCCGTCGGTGCGCAGGTAGAGGCACGAGTTGAGCTTCATCAGGTTCTCGTACCCGGCCTCGGACTGCGCCAGCAGCACCACCGGCGCGGGCGGCTTCGGGCGCTCTCCGGTGCCCGGTTCCAGGTAGCGCAGGTCGACCTGGCAGCCGATGATGGGCTGGATCCCCTTGCCCGCGGCCGAGACCGAGAATTCCAGCGCGGCAAAGAGGTTGTTGCTGTCGGTGACGGCGACGGCGGGCATGCCGGCGGCCTCGCACAGGCCGGGCAGCTTCTTGAGGCGCACCGCGCCCTCGAGCAGCGAGTATTCGGTGTGCACGCGCAGGTGGATGAATCGGGGATCGGCCATGCGACCACGATATGTGGGGGGCGGCCTCGCGAAAACCCCCAAACCGGCCGCGCCCGCTCGACCCGGCGTCAGCGGGCGCGCCGTGGCGTCGCGGGCGCCTTTTTCCTTGCCAAACCGGCCGCGCGGCCCCTACGCTTTGGGCTGAAAAACGGATTTCGCGCGCCTTCTACGCCGCATCGAGGGCGCGCACCCCGCGGGGATCGGCAACGGTAAGGCGGCAGGCTATACGAACATGGACATCACGTTTCTTCTCAACGGAGAGACCGTGGACCTGCGCGACGTGGACCCCACGGCGACGCTGCTGGACTGGCTGCGCGGGCCGCGCGGGCTGACCGGCACCAAGGAAGGCTGCAACGAGGGCGATTGCGGCGCCTGCACGGTGATGGTCACCGACGACGACGGCGCCAAGGCGCTCAACGCCTGCATCCTGTTCCTGCCGCAGCTGCACGGCAAGGCGGTGCGCACGGTCGAGGGGATCTCGGGGCCCCGCGGCGAACTGCACCCGGTGCAGCAGGCGATGATCGACCACCACGGCAGCCAGTGCGGCTTCTGCACGCCGGGCTTCGTGGTCTCGATGGCCACCGCGCATCTGAACGGCGACCGCGGCCACGACGACGCGCTGGCGGGCAACCTGTGCCGCTGCACCGGCTACGCGCCGATCGTGCGCGCGGCCGAGGCCGCGGCCGACACGCCCGTGCCAGAGTGGATGCGCGGCGATCAGGGCTTCTTTGGTCCGGAAATATCCTCGGGGGGAGGCTCGCAGAGCCGGGGGGCAGACAGCCCCCCTGCCACGCCCGCGGCGCCGGAAACCGCCGACGAGCTCGCCGCGCTTTATGCCGCACAACCCGACGCCACGCTGGTCGCCGGCGCCACCGACGTGGGGCTGTGGGTGACCAAGCAGATGCGCGCGCTGGGGCCGGTGATCTTCCTCAACCGCTGCCGCGACCTGCAGGCGATCGAGCGGACCGAGGCAGGCCTGCGCATCGGCGCGGGCGTCACGATGGACCTCGTGCTGGACGCGATGCGCGACCGCCATCCGGGTTATGCCGAGATGATCCGCCGCTACGGCAGCGCGCAGGTGCGCGCGGCGGCGACGATCGGCGGCAACATCGCCAACGGCTCGCCCATCGGGGACAACCCGCCGGCGCTGATCGCGCTGGGGGCGGTGCTGCACCTGCGCCACGGCGATACGCGCCGCGACCTGGCGATCGAGGAGTTCTTCCTCGACTACGGCAAGCAGGACCGCGCACCGGGCGAATTCGTCGAGGCGGTGACGATCCCCGGCCAGACCGACCGGCTGCGGGTCTACAAGCTGTCAAAGCGCTTCGACCAGGACATCAGCGCGGTCTGCGGCGCGTTCAACATCACCGTCGAGGACGGCGTGGTGCAGGACGCGCGCATCGCCTTCGGCGGCATGGCGGGCATCCCTAAGCGCGCCGCGACGGTCGAGGCGGCGATCACGGGCCGGCCCTGGGACGAGGCGACGCTGGCCGCCGCCGACGACGCCTGGGCGCGGGATTTCCAGCCGATGAGCGACATGCGCGCCTCGGCCGCGTACCGGCTGGCCACCGCGCGCAACATGCTGCGCCGCGCCTGGCTGGAGGACGAGGGCGTGGCGGCGAATGTGCTGGAGGTGCGGGCATGAACCGGACCGCACGTTTCCAAGGCAATGTCGCGAAGCCCCTGCCCCACGATGCGGCGCGCCTGCACGTCACCGGTGCGGCGCGCTACGTCGACGACATCCCGACGCC
>NZ_JBELMH010000018.1:21334-30449 GCF_042096055.1 Citreimonas sp.
GCGGTGGTGGAATACGACGAGGCGACGCCGATCCTGACCATCGACGACGCTCTGGCCGCCAACAGCCGGTTCGAGGACGGCCCCCGCATCTGGGCGCGCGGCGACACCGAGGCGGCGCTGAAGGCGGCGCCGCGCGTGGTCGAGGGCAGCTTCGAGATCGGCGGGCAGGAGCATTTCTACCTGGAGGGCCAGGCCGCGCTGGCTTTGCCGCAGGAAGGCGGCGACATGATGGTGCATTCCTCGACCCAGCACCCGACCGAGATCCAGCACAAGGTGGCCGACGCGCTGGGGCTGCCGATGCACGCGGTACGGGTCGAGACGCGGCGCATGGGCGGCGGCTTCGGCGGCAAGGAAAGCCAGGGCAACGCGCTGGCGGTGGCCTGCGCGGTGGTGGCCGCGGCGACCGGCCGGCCGGCGCGGATGCGCTACGACCGCGACGACGATTTCGTCATCACCGGCAAGCGGCACGATTTCCGTATCGCCTACCGCGCGGGCTTCGACGACGACGGCCGGCTGTCGGCGGTCGACTTCGTGCAATACACGCGCTGCGGCTGGTCGATGGACCTGTCGCTGCCCGTCGCCGACCGCGCGATGCTGCACGCCGACAACGCCTATTTCGTGCCCAACTTCCGCGTCGAGAGCCACCGGCTGCGCACCAACATGCAAAGCGCCACCGCCTTCCGCGGCTTCGGCGGGCCGCAGGGCATGGCGGGGATCGAGCGGGTGATGGACCACGTGGCCCATGCGCTGGGGGCCGATCCGCTGCAGGTCCGGCGGGTGAATTACTACGCAGGCGTTGATGGGGGCGCTGCCCCCGCGCCTGCGGCGCCCCCCCGGGATATTTCCGGAGAGAAGAAGACCGGGGACGGCGCCCAGGCCCCCACGGTGACGCGCGGCGCGATGGAGGAGGACGTGGCCTCGCGCGGGGCGCAAGCGGTGACGCCGGTGCACGAGGGACACGCGGCGACGGGCGTGCAGACCACGCCCTACGGCATGGCGGTCGAGGATTTCATCCTGCACGAGATGACCGACGTGCTGGCCGCGCGCGCCGATTACGCGGCGCGCCGGGCGGCGGTGGACACGTGGAACGCCGCCAACCCGGTGCTGAAGCGCGGGCTCGCGCTGACGCCGGTGAAGTTCGGAATCTCGTTTACGCTGACGCATCTCAACCAGGCGGGCGCGCTGGTGCATGTCTACCAGGACGGCTCGATCGCGATGAACCACGGCGGGACCGAGATGGGCCAGGGCCTGTTCCAGAAGGTGGCGCAGGTGGCGGCCGACCGGTTCGGCGTCGGGATCGAGGCGGTGAAGATCACCGCGACGGACACCGCCAAGGTGCCGAACACCTCGGCCACGGCGGCCTCGTCGGGCTCGGACCTGAACGGCATGGCGGTCAAGGCCGCCTGCGACGAGATCCGCGACCGGATGGCCGCGCACCTGGCGGCGCTGCACCAAGCAGACGCGGGCAGCGTGCGCTTCGAGGGCGGGCAGGTGCATGTCGGCGGCGAGGTCATGACCTTCGCCGAGGCGGCCAAGGAGTGTTATCTCGGCCGGGTCAGCCTGTCGGCGACGGGGTTCTACAAAACGCCCAAGCTGGAATGGGACAGGATCAAGGGCAAGGGCCGGCCGTTCTTCTACTTCGCCTACGGGGCGGCCTATTCCGAGGTGGTGGTGGACACGTTGACGGGCGAGCACCGGATCCTGGCGACGCACATCCTGCACGATTGCGGGCGGTCGCTGAACCCGGCGGTGGACCGCGGCCAGATCGAGGGCGGCTTCGTGCAGGGCGCGGGGTGGCTGACCTCCGAGGAGCTGGTCTGGGACGATCAGGGCCGGCTGCGCACGCATGCGCCGTCGACCTACAAGATCCCGGCCTGCTCGGACCGGCCGGACGTGTTCGAGGTCGACCTGTGGGACGGCGAGAACCGCGAGGAGACGATCTATCGGTCCAAGGCGGTGGGCGAACCGCCGTTCATGCTGGGCATCTCGGTGCTGATGGCGCTGTCGGACGCGGTGGCGGCCTGCGGCGACGCCTACCCGGCGCTGGACGCGCCCGCCACGCCCGAGCGCGTGCTGGCGGCGATCGAGCGGGTACGCGGTGTTTGATCTCGGCGCCCTGCGCCGGGCCGTCGAGGCGCGGGGCCGCGTCGCGCGGGTGGTGATCGCCGAGATCCGCGGCTCGACCCCGCGCGAGGTGGGGGCCGCGATGCTGGTCTGGGACGGCGGCCAGTCGGGCACGATCGGCGGCGGCGCGCTGGAATTCGAGGCGGCGAAGGCGGCGCTGTCGCGCACCGGGCTCAGCCGCCATCCGCTGGGCCCGCAGCTGGGCCAGTGCTGCGGCGGGTCGGTCACGCTGCTGACCGAGCACTACGACGCGGACGCGGTGGCGGCGCTGGAGGGATGCGACGTGATAGCGCGCGGGCCGGGCGCGCGGCCGCTGGCGGTGGCGCGGCTGCTCGATCGCGCGCGGGCGCGCGGCGAGGCGCCCGAGGCGCAGCTGGTGCAGGGCTGGATGGTCGAGCCGGTCGCGCGGCCGGGCCGCCCGCTGTGGATCTGGGGCGCGGGGCATGTGGGCCGCGCGCTGGTCGCCGTGCTGGCGCCCCTGCCCGACTTCGCGCTGACCTGGGTCGACACCGCGCCGGACCGCTTTCCCGAGGCCGTGCCCGAGGGCGTGACGGTCGTGCCGGTGGCCGAGCCCGCCGCGCTGATGCCGCGGGCACCGAAAGATGCCGCGCACCTGATCCTGACCTACAGCCACGCGCTGGACCTCGAGCTGTGCCACGCGGCGCTGCGCCACGACTTCGGCTTCTGCGGCGTGATCGGCTCGGACACCAAGTGGGCGCGCTTCCGGTCGCGGCTGGCGGTGCTGGGGCATGCCCCTGCCGCGATCGACGGCATCACGTGTCCGATCGGTCGCAAGGACCTGGGCAAGCACCCGCAGGCCATTGCCATCGGGGTCGCGGCGCAGCTAATCACCATGCAAACGGGGGACATGCGGGCTTGGCCGACACGCTTCTCAGAATTCGGGGCCTGACCAAGGCCTATCCCGGCGTCGTCGCCAACGACGACGTGAGCTTCGACATCCGCGAGGGCGAGATCCACGCCCTGCTGGGCGAGAACGGCGCGGGCAAGTCGACGCTGGTCAAGATGATCTACGGGCTCGTGGCACCCGACCGCGGCGGGATGGAGCTGCGCGGCGCGCCTTTCGCGCCCGGCAAGCCGTCCGAGGCGCGGCGCGCTGGCGTGGCGATGGTGTTCCAGCACTTCTCGCTGTTCGATGCGCTGGACGTGGCCGAGAACGTGGCGCTGGGGATGGAGAATCCGCCCAAGGCGCGCGATCTCGCCCGTCGCATCCGCGACGTGTCGGAAACCTACGGCCTGCCGCTCGACCCGTACCGGATCGTCGGCACGCTGTCGGCGGGCGAACGCCAGCGGGTCGAGATCATCCGCTGCCTGCTGCAGGACCCACGCCTGCTGATCATGGACGAGCCCACCAGCGTGCTGACCCCGCAGGAGGTCGAGATCCTGTTCGAGACGCTGCGCAAGCTGCGCGCCGAGGGCACGGCGATCCTGTACATCTCGCACAAGCTGGAAGAGATCCGGACGCTGTGCGACCACGCCACGATCCTGCGCTTGGGCAGGAAGGTCGCGACCTGCACGCCGGCCGAGACCTCGGCGCGCGAGCTGGCCGAGATGATGGTGGGCTCGAGTTTTGCCGCGCCGCAGGCGCGCGCGCACAAGCCCGGGGCGCTGCGCCTCGAGCTGCGGGGGCTGTCGCTGAAGGCGCCCGGCGCCTTCGGCACGCCGCTGCGCGACGTGTCGATGCAGGTGGCGGGCGGCGAGATCCTGGGCATCGGCGGCGTCGCCGGCAACGGCCAGGACGAGCTTCTGTCGGCGCTGTCGGGCGAGCGTCGCGCGCCCGCGGGGTCGGTCTGGCTGGAGGGGCGGGACATCAGCCGCGCGGGCCCGGTCGAGCGCCGCGAGGCCGGGTTGCTGACCGCGCCCGAAGAGCGGCTGGGCCACGCCGCGGCCCCGGACATGAGCCTGGTCGAGAACGGCGTGCTGACCGCGTCGAAGCGCAAGGCGCTGGTGCGGCGCGGCTTCATCGACTGGACCCGCGCCAAGGGTTTCGCCGAGGCGGTGATCGAGCGGTTCGACGTGCGCACGCCGGGCCCGCACGTGGCCGCGCGCGCTCTGTCGGGCGGCAATTTGCAGAAATTCGTCGTCGGCCGCGAGATCGTGCAGGACCCCGAGGTGTTGGTGGTCAACCAGCCCACCTGGGGCGTGGACGCGGCGGCCGCGGCGGCCATCCGGCAGGCGCTGCTGGACCTGGCCGCGCAAGGCGCCGCCGTGGTCGTGATCAGCCAGGACCTGGACGAGCTGATGCAGATCGCCGACCGGTTCGCGGCACTCAACGAAGGGCGCCTGTCGCCCGCGCGGCCGGTGGCCGAGCTGAACATCGAGCGGATCGGCCTGATGATGGGCGGCGCGCACGACCTGGAGGTTGCCGATGCGGCGCATTGATGCCCGCCCGCGGGGCGCGGTCGCGATCCGTGGTGTCGCAGGGGGGCCAGCCCCTCTGACCCCCTGGGATATTTCAGGACCAAAGAACGCCGGGCGCGGGGCGGTGACGCGCGCGGGAGGCGCGGCATGATCCGGCTGGAGAAGCGGCCGCAGCCCTCGCGCGGCTGGACGCTGGCGACGCCGGTTCTGGCGGTGATCGCGACGATGGCGGCCGGCGGCATCCTGTTCGCCTTCCTCGGGGCCGACCCGCTGGTGGCGATCCGCACGATCTTCTGGGATCCGCTCTTCAACCCGCAATTCGCCGGCTTCACGCGGCCGCAGCTTCTGGTGAAGGCCGGGCCGCTGATCCTGATCGCGATCGGGCTGTCGATCGGCTTTCGCGCCGGCATCTGGAACATCGGCGCCGAGGGGCAGTACATCATGGGCGCGGTCTGCGGCGCGGCCGCGGGCCTTGCCGTCTACCCGTCCGACAGCGTGCTGGTGTTCCCGCTGATGATCCTGGCGGGCGCGCTGGGGGGCTGGGCCTGGGCGATGATCCCCGCGGTGCTGAAGGTGCGCTTCGGGACCAACGAGATCCTGGTGTCGCTGATGCTGGTCTACGTGGCCGAGAACATCCTCGCCTCGGTCAGCTCGGGCCTGCTGCGCAACCCCGAGGGGCGCGGCTTTCCCGGCTCACGCAACTTCCGCAACTGGGAGGCCGCGCACAATGCCGAGCTGATCCCCGGCACCGGCATGCACTGGGGCGTGGTCGCGGCCTTCATCGCGGTGATCCTGGCCTACGTGCTGATGGCGCGGCACATCCAGGGCTTCAACATCCGCCTGACCGGCGAGGCGCCGCGCGCGGCGCGCTTCGCGGGCGTGAGCCCGGCGCGGATCGTGCTGGTGTGCCTCGGCACCGCGGGCGTGCTGGCGGGCCTCGCGGGCCTGTTCGAGGTGACGGGTCCGGCGGGCCAGATCAGCATCGACTTCAACTCGGGCTACGGGTTCACCGCGATCATCGTGGCGTTCCTGGGCCGGCTGCACCCGGTGGGCATCCTGCTGGCCGGGCTGCTGATGGCGCTGACCTATATCGGCGGCGAGCTGGCGCAGCTGATGCTGGGCCTGCCCGGCGCGTCGATCCAGCTGTTCCAGGGGATGCTGCTGTTCTTCCTGCTGGCGATGGACGTGTTCACCAATTACCGGCTGCGGCTGGGCCGTGCGGAGGTGGCGTGATGGATCTGTCCTCGATCTCGGTGGTGCTGCTGGTCGCCTCGATCATGGTGTCGGCGACACCCATCCTGCTGGCCGCCATCGGCGAGATGGTGGTCGAGAAATCGGGCGTGCTGAACCTCGGCGTCGAGGGGATGATGATCACCGGCGCGGTGGTGGGCTTCGCCTTCGCGGTCAACACCGGCAGCGCGGTGCCGGGCTTCGCCGCCGCCGCCTGCGCATCGGCCCTGCTGGCGCTGGTCTTCGGGGTGCTGACCCAGCTGACGCTGTCGAACCAGGTGGCGACGGGGCTGGGCCTGACGCTGGCGGGCCTCGGCCTGTCGGCGCTGATCGGCAAGCCCTACGAGGGGATGAAGTCGCCCACGCTGCCCAAGCTCGACATCCCGGTGCTGGGCGACCTGCCGGTGCTGGGACGGATGCTGTTCGCGCACGACGCGATGGTCTACCTGAGCCTGCTGCTGGTGCTGGCGGTCTGGGCGTTCCTGAAGTTCACGCGCGCCGGCCTGATCCTGCGCGCGGTGGGCGAGAGCCACGACAGCGCGCATGCGCTGGGCTACAAGGTCGTCGTGGTGCGGCTGTGCGCGATTGTCTTCGGCGGCGCCTGCGCGGGTCTGGGCGGTGCCTACCTGAGCCTGGTGCGCGTGCCGCAATGGACCGAAGGCATGACCGCGGGCGCGGGCTGGATCGCGCTGGCGATCGTGGTCTTCGCGTCGTGGCGCGCGGGCCGCGTGCTGGTGGGCGCGTACCTCTTCGGCGGCGTCACTGTGCTGCAGCTGAACCTGCAGGCGGCGGGCGCGGCCGTGCCGGTGGCGCTGCTGTCGGCCTCGCCCTACGTGGTGACGATCATCGTGCTGGTCGTGATCTCGGCCCGCGGGGTGCACGGCGCGCCGGCGTCGCTGGGCCGGCCGTTCCACGCGGCGCGCTGATGCGCGCCTAGGCGGTTCCGTCACGATAGCACGGCGGAATCGTCACTTGGCCCTTGCTCCGCGACCCGCCAAGCGGCGATGATCGCGGCAAAACAACGATCCATCAGAGAGGGAAGACTCGATGCTCAGAAGAACGCTCCTCACCACCGCCGCGCTGACCGTGGCGCTTGCCCCCGCGGCCTTCGCCCAGGACGATCCGGTCACCGCCGGCTTCATCTACGTGGGCCCCGTGGGCGACGGTGGCTGGACCTACGAACACGACCAGGCCCGCCAGGCCGTGGAAGAACATTTCGGCGACCAGGTCGAGACGATCTTCCAGGAAAGCGTGCCCGAGGGCGCCGACGCCGAACGCGCGATCACGCAGATGGCGCTGTCGGGCGCGGACATCATCTTCACCACGTCATTCGGCTACATGGAGCCGACCATCGCCGTGGCCGAGAAGTTCCCGGACGTGAAGTTCGAGCACGCCACCGGCTACAAGACCGCCGACAACGTGAGCACCTATTCCGCGCGCTTCTACGAGGGCCGCGCGATCCAGGGCCACATCGCGGGCAAGATGACCGAGACCAACAAGATCGGCTACATCGCGTCCTTCCCGATCCCGGAAGTCATCCGCGGCATCAACAGCGCCTACATCCACGCCAAGAAGGCCAACCCGGACGTCGAGTTCAACGTTGTCTGGGCCTACACCTGGTTCGATCCGGCGAAAGAGGCCGACGCCGCGCGCGCGCTGATCGAGAACGGCAACGACGTGATCCTGCAGCACACCGACTCGACCGCGCCTCAGGCCGCGGCGCAGGAAGCGGGCGACGTCATCACCTTCGGGCAGGCCTCGGACATGGCGGAATACGCGCCGACGCCGCGGGTCTCCTCGATCATCGACAACTGGGCGCCCTACTACATCGACCGCGTGCAGGCGGTGATCGACGGCACCTGGGAAAGCCAGCAGGTCTGGCAGGGCATCGGCGAAGGCATGGTCGGCATCGGCGAGATCACCGACGCGGTGCCCGAGGACGTGAAGGCCGAGGCGCTGGACCTCAAGGAGCGGATCGCGTCGGGCGAGTACCACCCGTTCACCGGCCCGCTCAACCGGCAGGACGGCTCGGCCTGGCTGGCCGACGGCGAGACCGCCGACGACGAGACGCTGCTGGGCATGGACTTCTACGTCGAAGGCCTGTCGGGCGACATCCCCAACTGATCGCGCCCCATCGCGCGGATCGCGGCCTCGCCCCTCCGGGCGGGGCCGTTTTCGTTTCGGGCGTCTTCTGGGGGCTTTGCCCCCGTCCGCTTGCGCGGACTCCCCCAGGATATTTGTGGACCAAAGAAGGCGCGGGATGGTGCTCTTGCATTTTTGGAACGTTCCATCAATGATGCAGGCACGGTTTCGGAGGAGATTCGGGCATGAAATGGGCGCTGATCGGAGCGAGCCGCATCGCGGCGGGGCACATGATCGGGGCGTTCCGCGCGCAGCCCGGCGGCGAGGTGACGGCGGTGCTCAGCGCGGATGCGCGGCGCGGCGCGGCCTATGCCGAGGAGCACGGGATCGCGCGATCCTTCGACGATCTGGGCACGCTTCTGGCCGAGGCGGATTGCGACGCGGTCTACATCTCGACCACCAACGAGAAGCACCACGAACAAGCGCTGGCGGCGATCGCGGCGGGCAAGCACGTGCTGTGCGAAAAGCCGCTCGCGATGAGCGTCGCCGACGCGGTGCGCATGGTGCGCGCTGCCAAGGAGGCGGGCGTGGTCTTCGCCACCAACCACCACCTGCGCAACGCGGGCGCGCACCTGGCGATCCGCGACCTCGTCGCGTCCGGGCGGCTGGGGCGTATACTGTCGGTGCGGGTGTCCCACGCGGTCAATCTTCCGCAGGCGCTGCGCGGCTGGCGCATCACCGATGCGGCCGCCGGCGGCGGCGTGATTCCCGACATCACCGTGCACGACGCAGACACGGTCCGGTTTCACCTCGACGAGGACCCGGTCGAGGTGGTGGCGCAGATGACAGCGTCGGGGCTGGGCCAGGGGGTCGAGGACAGCGTCATGTCCGTCTGGCGGATGCCATCGGGCGTGATGGTGTCGACGCACGAAAGCTTCACGCATCCCTTCGCCGGCACCGGGATCGAGATTCACGGCACCGAAGGCGCGGTCGTGGCGCGCGAGGTGATGGCCCAGACGCCGCAGGGAAGCGTCACGTTGGTCGACGCCGATGGCCGCTACGACGTGCCGTTCGAAACGCACGACCTCTACGAGCGGTCGATGCGCCTGTTCGAGGCCGCGGTGCGGGGCGAGGGCCGCCCTTCGGCCGATGGCTGGGACGGGGTCAAGTCGCTGGCGGTGGCGCTGGCCGTGCGCGAGGCGGCGCGGACGGGTGCCGCGCAGACCATCGATTACGGAGTCTGAAGAATGGGCAAGATCGTCTCGGCCGCCGACGCGGTGGCGCGGATCAAGGACGGCGC
>NZ_JBELMH010000018.1:30549-43728 GCF_042096055.1 Citreimonas sp.
GAATGGGCAAGATCGTCTCGGCCGCCGACGCGGTGGCGCGGATCAAGGACGGCGCCGTGGTCACGGTGTCGTCCTCGTCGGGGCTCGGCTGTCCGGACGCGGTGCTGAAGGCGCTCGGTGCCCGGTTCGACGCCGAGGGGCATCCGCGCGGCCTGACCACGCTGCACCCGATCGCGGCGGGCGACATGTACGGCATCAAGGGCATCGACCACATCGCCAAGGACGGGCTGCTGTCCACGATCCTCGGCGGGTCCTACCCGTCGGGGCCGTCCACGCTGCCGATGCCCGAGATCTGGAAGATGCTGACCGAGAACCGCGTCGCGGCGTACAATGTGCCGTCGGGCATCCTGTTCGACATGCACCGCGACGTGGCCGCGCGCCGGCCCGGTGTGCTGACGCAAGTGGGCCTCGACACCTTCGTCGACCCGATGCGCCAGGGTTGCGCGATGAACGACGCGGCCGCCGCGCGCCCCATCGTGCACCGGCAGGAGCTGGGCGGGCAGACCTGGCTGCATTTCCCGAACATCGTGCCCGACGTCGCGATCATCCGCGCCACCACCGCCGACACGCGCGGCAACCTGACCTACGAGCACGAGGGCGCCTATCTGGGCGGGCTGGAACAGGCCATCGCCGTGCGCAACCACGGCGGGCTGGTGATCGCGCAGGTCAAGCGGGTGACGGCGGCGGGCAGCCTGCGGGCGCATGACGTGCGCGTGCCGGGGCAACTGGTCGATCTGGTCGTCGAGGCGCCGGACCAGATGCAGACGACCGAGACGCTGTACGACCCCGCGATTTCGGGCGAGATCGCGCGCCCCTGGGACAGCTTCACGCCTGCGCCCTACGGGATCGAGAAGATCGTCGCCCGCCGCGCCGCGATGGAGCTGCGGCAGGGGCAGACCGCCAACCTGGGCTTCGGCATCTCGGCGCTGGTCCCGCGCATCCTGCTCGAGGCCGGACAGCCGCAGGCGGTCACCTGGGCGATCGAACAGGGCGCCACGGGCGGCATGCCGCTGCTGGACTTCGCCTTCGGCTGCGCGTCGAACGCCGAGGCCTACATGCCCTCGCCGCAGCAATTCACCTACTTCCAGGGCGGCGGGTTCGACCTGTCGTTCCTGTCGTTCCTCGAGATCGACGTGGCGGGCAACGTGAACGTCTCGAAGCTGGGCAAGAAGCCCTACCTGACCGCCGGCTGCGGCGGCTTCGTCGACATCACCGCCCATGCGAAGAAGATCGTCTTCTCGGGGCTGTTCGAGGCGGGCGCCGAGTTCGAGCTGAGCCCGCACGGGTTGCGCGTCACGCGGCAGGGGCGGTTCACCAAGATCGTCGAGGCGGTCGAGCACGTGACGTTCTCGGGGACCCGGGCGCGCGAGACGGGGCAGGACGTGCTCTACGTCACCGAGCGCTGCGTGATGCGCGCGACGGAAGGCGGGCTCGAAGCGTTCGAGGTCATGCCCGGCATCGATCCGCGCCGCGACATCGTCGAGGCGAGCGGCGGGCGCGTGCGCGTGGCCGACAACGCGCGGCCCATGTGCAAGGCGCTGCTGGCCGAGGCCGCGATGGGGCTGGACCTGTGAGCGCGGTGCACCTGATCCGCCACGGCGCGGTGGCCGAGCTGCGGCTGGACAATCCCGACAAGCTCAACGCGCTGAGCATGGCGATGCTGGACGCGCTGGTCGCGCATTGCGATGCGATCGAGCGCGATGATGCGGTGCGCGCTGTGGTGCTGAGCGCAGCACCCGCGCGGGCGTTCTGCGCGGGGGCGGACATCGCCGAATGGGGCGACCACACGCCGCGCGACTTCGCCCGGCACTGGGTGCGCGCGGGGCACCGGGCCTTCGACCGGCTGGCGCGGCTGGCGCGCCCCACGGTGGCGGCGCTCCACGCGCATGCCTTCGGCGGCGGGCTGGAACTGGCGGCGGCCTGCGACGCGCGCGTCCTGGGTCCGCGCACGACGCTGGCCCTGCCCGAGGCGGGGCTGGGAATCGTGCCGGGCTGGTCGGGCACGCAGCGGCTGCTGCGCCTGATGGGCGAGCCGGCGGTGAAGGAAATGGCTCTGTTCGGACGCCGCATCCCGGCCGAGCGCGCGCTGGCCCTGGGCTTCGCGGCCGAGATCGCCGACGACGCGGGCGCCGCCGCCTTCGCCATGGCCGAGAAGGCAGCCGGCCTGTCGCCCCGTGCGGTCGAGATCGCCAAGACGATGATCCACGCCGCCGCGGACGAGGACCGCGCCGCGGCGATCGAGGCGCTGGGGTCGGCAGCCGCCGGCGGGACCGAGGATCGCGCCGAGGGGGTCGCCGCCTTCACCGACAAGCGCCCGGCGGAGTTCAGTGGCCGGTAGGGTCCAGAAACGCCTGTCCGGGAACGAACAGGTGGTTCAGCGCCTCGGCGGGCGCGCCGTCCATGTGCTTGAGCAGCATCTGCGCCATGACGCGGCCGGTGGCGCGCAGGTCCTCGTGCGCGGCCTCGATCCGCGGGCGGACCGAATCGAAGATCGGCGAGGCGCGCTTGGCGATCACGTCGACGTCGCGGCCGGGCACCTGCCCGCAATCCGCCAGCGCCCCCAGCGTCGCCAGCGCCGTCGCCTCGCCCACGCAGACATAGCCGTCGGGCGCGTCGGGCCGATTCATCCGGGCGCAGAGATGCGCGGCGATCTCGTCGGGCGGCGTATCGAGCGAGATGTCGGCGAAGATCTCGTGCGCGACGCCGGTTTCCGCCGCGGCCGAAACGAGGCCGTAGCGCAAGTGCTGCGCGAAGGTGTAGCGCGCCTCGGGCAGGATGATGGCGACGCGGCGCCGGCCGCGCGCCACCAGCCGGCGCACCGCCGCGCGGGCAAAGGTCTCGTTGTCGAAATCGACCCACGGATGGGGCGTGGAAAACTCGGTTCGGCCGTGGCTGACGAAGGGAAAGCCCTCTTCCAGCAGCAGGCGGATGCGGGGGTCGAAGGGTTCGGTCCGGGTCATCAGGACGCCGTCGGACAGCCGGTTGTGCAGGATCGAGCGCACGGTGTCGACGCGATCCTCGCCCAGCGATTCGGGCACGACCGAAACGGCGAAGCCGGTGCCCTTCAGCCCGTCGGTGATGCCCGACAGCATCTCGTGCGTGAAGCCGAGGAATTCGTGCCGCGTGTCGAGCAGAAGCGAGACGACCTGCGTGCGCCCGGTGCGCAGGCGCCGCGCCGCACGGTCGGGCACGTAGCCCAGCCGGCGCGCGGCCTCGGCCACGGTGTCGCGGGTGGACCGGGCGATGCGCTCGTCCCCGGCCAGCGCGCGCGACACGGTCGTGACGGCGAATCCGGTCGCCTCGGCGACCGTGCGCAGGGTCGGCTTGCCCTTGCGTTTCCTGCCGTGGGACTCGAGCTTCTGCGCGGCCATCCTTGCCTCTGGTTCGGGGTCCGACGGGATGTCGGATCGGGGCACTATACCGCGCTTTTGCATCGTTACAACGCTGCAGGTCACCCGCGCGCCCATCGCTGCGGCGCAGCATTTTCGCATTTTCAGCCAAGCGCTTGGCTTGTTCGGCACATGCCTGCCTGCCCGAGGATTCCGGTTGACAGCGCCCGTGGTTGTAACGTTTCAATATTGGCAGTCCGAAAAACAGGACGTATCGGTCGGGAGGAATGACGATGAAAATGACGACGACATGCAAGGCGACCGTGGCCGCCGCGGCGCTGGTCGCGGGCGCCGCACATGCGCAGGACGTCGAGGTCCTGCACTGGTGGACCGCCGGCGGCGAGGCCGCGGCGCTCAACGTGCTGAAGGACGACCTGGCGGGCCAGGACATCGGCTGGCAGGACATGCCGGTCGCGGGTGGCGGCGGCACCCAGGCGATGACCGTGCTACGCGCGCGCGTCACCAGCGGCAACGCCCCCACGGCCGTGCAGATGCTGGGCTTCGACATCCTCGACTGGGCGCAGGAAGGCGCGTTGGCGAACCTCAACCCCATCGCCGAAGAGCAGAACTGGGGCGAGGTTATCCCCGAGGCGCTGCAGCGCTTCTCGACCTACGAGGACCAGTGGGTCGCCGCGCCGGTGAACGTGCACTCGACCAACTGGGTCTGGGCCGACGCCTCGATCATGGAAGAGCTGGGGCTGGAGCAGCCGCAGACCTGGGAAGACTTCGTCGCGGCCCTCGAGGCAGCGCAGGAGGCGGGCTACGTCGCGCTGGCGCATGGCGGCCAGGCCTGGCAGGACGCCACGCTGTTCGACGCCGTGCTGATGGCCACCGGCGGCCCCGAGTTCTACCAGAAGACCATGATCGATCTCGACATGGAGGCGCTGGGGTCGGATACGATGAAGCAGGTCTTCGACCGCATGGCCACGCTGCGCGGCTTCGTCGACGACAACTTCTCGGGTCGCGACTGGAACCTGGCGAGTGCCATGGTCATCAACGACGAGGCCGCGTTCCAGATGATGGGCGACTGGGCCAAGGGCGAGTTCCTCAACGCCGGCCAGACGCCGGGCGAGGACTTCCTGTGCTTCCGCTTCCCCGGCTCGCAGGATCAGGTGCTGTTCAACAGCGACCAGTTCGCCATGTTCAGCCAGGGTGACGGCGTCAGCGACGAGCAGGCGGCGCTGGCCAAGGCGATCCTGAGCCCCGAGTTCCAGATCGCCTTCAACAAGGTCAAGGGCTCGGTCCCCGCGCGCACCGATCTCGACGCGTCGGAACTGGATGCCTGCGGACAGCAGGGCTACGAGGAGTACAAGGCGGCTGCGGAAAGCGGCAACCTCTTCGGCTCGATGGCGCATGGCCATGCCAACCCGGCGGCCGTGAAGAACGCGATGTACGACGTGATCACCGCGCATTTCAACGGCGAGTACGACAGCGAGACCGCCGTTCAGGAACTGCAGACGGCGGTCGAGATCAACGCGATGTAAGCCGCTTGGGGCAGGTTCGCCCGCCCCTTCCCCCGGTCGCGCGCGTCGCGGCCGGGTCTTTCCTCCCACGGCACCCGCCGGCCCGGCTACCGGGCCCCTACCCGCCGGCCCGGCCGCCCGGGCCCTTTCCATTCCTGAACGCGGGGAAGATCATGACTGACATCTCCCGGACCGAGCCTAGGTCGCGCCCCATCGGCGACCGGTTCCGCGACGTCCTGCCCAAGCTGGTGCTCAGCCCGTCGGTCGCGATGGTCGCGATCTTCGTCTACGGCTTCATCGCGTTCACCCTGTACCTGTCGTTCAGCGACAGCCGCGTCCTGCCCAGCTATAACCTGGTCGGCTGGCAGAACTACGAATTCCTGTTCCGCATCCGCGCCTGGGACACCGCCGTCGTCAACCTGGTGATCTTCGGCACGCTCTACATCGCGATCTGCTGCACGCTGGGCCTGCTGCTGGCGATCCTGCTCGACCAGAAGATCCGCGCCGAGGGGTTCATCCGCACGGTCTACCTCTACCCTATGGCGCTGAGTTTCATCGTTACGGGCGTCGCGTGGAAGTGGTTCCTCGACCCCGGCATCGGGCTCGAGGCGGTGTTGCGCGGCTGGGGCTGGGAAAGCTTTCGCTTCGGCTGGATCAAGGACAGCGACATGGCGATCTACACGATCGTCATCGCAGCCGTCTGGCAGACATCCGGCTTCGTCATGGCGATGTTCCTCGCCGGCCTGCGCGGCATCGACGGAGAGATCCTGAAGGCGGCGCAGATCGACGGTGCCTCGACGCTGGCGCTCTATCGCCGGATCGTAATCCCGCAGCTTCGGCCCGCCTTCATGTCGGCCTTCGTGGTGCTGGCGCACATGGCGATCAAGTCCTACGACCTCGTGATCGCGCTGACCGGCGGCGGCCCCGGCAACGCGACCGAGGTGCCGGCGACGTTCATGTATTCCTACACCTTCACCCGGAACCAGATGGGCATCGGCGCGGCCTCGGCCGTGATCATGCTGATGACGATCGCGGCGATCATCGTGCCATACCTCTGGTCCGAGCTGCGGGAGAAGAAGTGATGGCCACCGCTCCCACCTCTCGCGTCGTCACCGCCGAGACCGGCGATCCGACCGAACCGCGCGCCAAGGGTCCGGGCCTGTCGGCGCACCTGCCGCGGGTGATCCTGTACGCGCTGCTGGCGCTGTTCTGCGTCTACTACCTGCTGCCGCTCTACGTGATGCTGGTGAACTCGTTCAAACCGCTGTCCGAGATCACCAGCGGCGGGATGATGGCGCTGCCGGGCGACTGGACCTTCGCGCCCTGGGGATCGGCCTGGTCGACCGCGCAGGTCGGCGTCGAGGCGACGGGCCTGCGGCCCTACTTCATCAACAGCCTGGTGATGGTGATCCCGGCGGTCGCGATCTCGACCGTGCTGGGCGCGCTCAACGGCTACGTCCTGACGAAATGGCACTTCCGCGGCGCCACGCTGATCTTCGGGCTGCTGCTGTTCGGCTGCTTCATCCCGTTCCAGATGGTGCTGATCCCGATGGCGCGGATGCTGGGGCTGATGGGGCTGTCGGGCACCGTGCCGGGGCTGATCTTCGTGCACCTGGTCTACGGCATCGGGTTCTCGACGCTGTACTTCCGCAACTACTACGCCGCCTTCCCGACGGAACTGGTGCGCGCGGCGCAGATCGACGGGGCGGGCTTCTTCACGATCTTCCTGCGCATCATGCTGCCGTCGTCGGGCCCGATCGCGGTGGTCTGCGTCATCTGGCAGTTTACCAACATCTGGAACGACTTCCTGTTCGGGGCAAGCTTCGCCGACTTCGACAGCCAGCCGATGACCGTGGCGCTGAACAACCTCGTCAGCTCGTCCACGGGCGTGAAGGAATACAACGTGCATTTCGCCGGCGCGCTGATGGCCGCCGCGCCGACCCTGCTGGTCTACATCGTCGCCGGGCGCTTCTTCGTCCGCGGGCTGATGGCCGGCAGCGTGAAAGGATAAGACGATGGGTTTTCTCGACATCAAGCAGGCCACCAAGTCCTACGGCGCCGTGAAGGTGCTGCACGAGACGAACATCTCGGTCGAAGAGGGCGAGTTCCTGGTGCTGGTCGGCCCTTCGGGCTGCGGCAAGTCCACGCTGCTGAACATGATCGCCGGGCTCGAGGACGTGACCAGCGGCGACATCGCGATCAAGGGCCGCTCGATGCTGGGGGTGAAGCCCGCCGACCGCAACATCGCCATGGTGTTCCAGAGCTACGCGCTCTACCCCAACATGACGGTGCGCGGGAACATCTCGTTCGGGATGGAGATGCACGGCATCCCCAAGCCCGAGCGCGAGAAGAAGATCGACGCCGTGGCCGACCTGCTGCAGATCACGCAGCTGCTGGACCGCAAGCCCGGCCAGCTGTCGGGCGGCCAACGCCAGCGAGTCGCGATGGGCCGCGCGCTGACCCGCGACCCGGACGTGTTCCTGTTCGACGAGCCGCTGTCGAACCTCGACGCCAAGCTGCGCGTCGACATGCGCACCGAGATCAAGAAGCTGCACCAGAAGCTGGGCACCACGATCGTCTACGTCACCCACGACCAGATCGAGGCGTTGACGCTGTCGACCCGGATCGCGGTCATGTACGGCGGCCACGTCCAGCAGCTGGGCACGCCGAAGGAGATCTACGACAACCCCGCCAACATGTTCGTCGCGGGCTTCATGGGCTCGCCCTCGATGAACCTGTTCCCGGCGAAAGTCGCGCAGGCCAACGGCGCGCCGGCGGCCGAGGTGACGCTGAAGGACGGGCAGACCGCGCTGCTGCCCTTCGCGGGCGAGGCTATGACCGGCCACGAGGGGCGCGACATCATCCTCGGCATCCGGCCCGAAGCAATCACCGACCGAGACGGGGCCGACCGGAACTCGAACGCGGTGCACGTGGTCGAGGCGCCTGTGGAGCTGACCGAACCCGCCGGGTCCGACACCTACGTGGTGACCCACATGGGCGGCTGCGACATCACCGGCCGCTTCCGCGCCGACGTGCAGGTTTCGGCCGGCGACCGGTTCCCCTTCGCGATCAACATGGAAAAGGTGGTCGTCTTCGACCCGAAGACCGAGGCGCGCGTCGCGTGACACGATGAGCGCCGAGGACACGCCCGACATCGTCATCATCGGCAGCGGGATGGGCGGCGCCACCCTGGCGGCGGGCCTTGCGCCCACGGGCGCGCGGATCGTCATCCTGGAACGCGGGCAGCAGATTCCCGACGACGCCCCGACGCGCGATCCCTGGCGCGTCTACGGCGACAGCGCGTTCAAGTCGCCCGAGACGTGGCTCGACGGCGAAGGCCACGCGTTCAGCCCCGGCAACTACTACAACGTCGGCGGCAACTCGAAGCTCTACGGCGCGGTGCTGGCGCGCTACCGGGCCGCGGATTTCGCCGAGATGACGCATCTCGAAGGCGTCTCACCCGCCTGGCCCTTTGGCTACGAGACGCTGGCGCCGTATTACGACCGGGCCGAGACGCTGTACCAGGTGCGCGGCGACGCGGGCAGCGACCCGACCGAGCCGCCGCACGGCCCCTACCCACACCCGCCCGTTCCGGACGAGCCCGCCATGGTGCGCGCCCGCGCGCGGCTGGAACGCGCCGGGCTGCGCCCCTACGCGCTGCCGCTGGGCGTCGATCTGGACGCATGGCTGGCCAAGGGGGCGACCGGCTGGGACGGCTATCCCGACACCCGCTGCGGCAAGATGGACGCCGAGACCTGCGGCGTGGCCGAGGCGCTTCGCCACCCCAACGTGACGCTGCAGACCGGCGCGCGCGTGACCGGGCTGCGCGTGGGCGCCGACAACCGCACCATCGCGCATGTCGAGTACGACCAAGCGGGCGAGACCCACGTGCTGCGCCCCCGCATCGTCGCCGTGGCATGTGGCGCGGTACAGAGCGCCGCGCTGCTGCTGCGCTCGGGGCTGGCCAACGCCTCGGACCAGGTGGGGCGGTGCTTCATGAACCACAACGCCAGCGCGATGATCGCGGTCGATCCGCGGTTCCGCAACGACGCGGTCTACCAGAAGACCTTCGGCCTCAACGACTGGTACCTGTCGGGCGGGCCGGACGACCGGCCGCTTGGCAACGTGCAGCTGCTGGGCCGCGTGACGCCCGAGATCCTGAAGATCCAGGTCCCGTCCCTGCCCCGCCCCGTCGCGGGCTGGATGTCGCGCCACGCGCTCGACTTCTACCTGATGTCCGAGGACCTGCCCGACCCCGACAGCCGCGTCACGCTGGACGGCGACCGGGTGCGGCTGCACTGGCGGCGATCGAACATGGCCGCGCATCGCGGGCTGGTGGCGGCGATGAAAGGCGCGTTGCGGCGGGCGGGCTTCCCGCTGGTGCGGTCGCGGCTGTTCGACGGGCGCGTGCCGTCGCACCAGTGCGGCACGACGCGGATGGGCGACGATCCCGCGCGCTCGGTCGTCGACCCCGACGGCCGAAGCTGGGATCACCCAAACCTGTTCGTCACCGACGCGAGCGTCCTGCCGACCTCGGCCGCGGTGAACCCGGCACTGACCATCGCCGCGCTGTCGCTGCGCGCCGCGGACACGATCGGGCGGGAGCTGGCGGCATGACCGGCACCGCGCTGATCACCGGCGGACACCGCGGCATTGGCCTCGGCATAGCGCGGGCGCTGCACGCCGAGGGGTTCGCGCTGGCGCTGGCCTCGGAGGCGCCCGAGGACTATGCCGAGGTGCGCGCGGCCGTGGACGAGCTGGGTGCCACCTACCTCCGCCACGACCTGCGCAGCGACGACCCGGGCGCCCTGCTGGACCGTGTCGAGGATGCGGTGGGCGCCGTCACCACGCTGGTGTCGAACGCGGGCGTGCCGGCGATGGCGCGGGGCGACCTGCTGGAGATGAGCCCCGAAAGCTTCGACCGCTGCCACGAGGTCAACCTGCGCGGCGCGTTCTTCCTGGCGCAGCAGGCGGCGAAGCGGATGGTCGCCCTGCCCGACGCGCCCTACCGCTCGATCCTGTTCGTGACCTCGGTCAGCGCGACGATGGTGTCGGTCGAGCGCGGCGAATACTGCATCTCGAAGGCCGGCGCGTCGATGATGGCGCAGCTCTTCGCCGCGCGTCTGGCGGCCGACGGCATCGGCGTCTACGAGCTGCGCCCCGGCATCGTCGAGACCGGCATGACGGCCGCCGTGCACGACGCCTATACCGCGCGGATCGAGGGTGGGCTGGTACCCGCCCGCCGCTGGGGCAAGCCCGCGGACATCGGCGCGGTCGTGGTGCCGCTGGCCACCGGCGCGATGCACCTCGCCACCGGCGCGGTCATCCCCGTCGACGGCGGGCTTTCTATACACAGGCTTTGAGGGTGCCATGACGGATGCGTTCGACTTCATCGTGATCGGCGGCGGCAGTGCGGGCTGCGTCGTCGCGGCGCGCCTGTCCGAGGACCCGGACGTATCGGTCCTGCTGCTCGAGGCCGGGGGCCGCGACCGCAACCCGTTCTACCACGTGCCCGCGGGCTTCGCGAAGATGACCAAGGGCATGGGCAGCTGGGGCTGGAAGACCGTGCCGCAGCGCCACATGAAGGGCCGCGTGTTCAACTACACGCAGGCCAAGGTCATCGGCGGCGGCAGCGCCATCAACGCGCAGATCTACACCCGCGGCAACCCGCGCGACTACGACACGTGGCGCCAGAAGGGCTGCACCGGCTGGGGCTACGACGACGTGCTGCCCTATTTCCGCAAGGCCGAGGACAACGACACCTACGACAACGAGTACCACGGCAGGGGCGGCCCGCTGGGCGTGTCACAGCCGCGCGCGCCGCTGCCGATCTGCGGGGCGTATTTCGAGGCCGCCGCCGCGCTGGGCATCCCGCGCAACCCCGACATCAACGGCGCGACGCAGGAAGGCGCGTGCTTCTACCAGCTGACCCAGCGCGACGCGCGACGATCCTCGGCCGCCATGGCGTATCTCGCGCCCAACCGCGGCCGCGCCAACCTGACCGTGCGCACCGGCGCGCAGGTGCGGCGGCTGGCGATCCGCGACGGGCGTGCGATGGGCGTCGAGATGATGGACGGCACGGCACTGCACGCGACGTCCGAGGTCATCCTGTCCTCGGGCGCCATCGGTTCTCCGCGCCTGCTGATGCTGTCGGGCGTGGGGCCGGCGGATCACCTGCGCGAACACGGCATCGACGTGGTGCTAAACGCGCCCGGCGTGGGCGCGAACCTGCAGGACCACCTCGACCTCTACGCGATCTGCGAGTTGACCGGCCCGCACAGCTACGACCGCTTCGCGCGCCCGCACCTGTCGGCGCTGGCCGCGCTGCGCTACCTGTGGAACCGCAGCGGTCCCGTGGCGTCCAGCCTGTTCGAGACCGGCGGCTTCTGGTTCGCCGATCCGGATGCCGAGACGCCCGACCTGCAGCTGCATCTGGGCCTCGGCACGGGCATAGAAAGCGGCGTCATGGCGATGCCGCAGGGGGGCATCACGCTCAACTCCTGCTACCTGCGGCCACGGTCCCGCGGGACGGTGCGGCTGGCATCGGACGACCCGCGCGCGGCGCCGCTGATCGACCCGAACTACCTGTCCGACCCGCGCGACCGCGAGATGTCGATCCGCGGGCTGAAGCTGACGCAGGAGATCCTCGCCCAGGCGCCGCTGAACCCCTTCATCCGGGCCGAGCGCCTGCCCGGCCCCGAGGTGCGCAGCGACGCCGCGTATTTCGACTATGTCTGTGAACATTCCAAGACCTCGCACCATTGCGCGGGCACCTGCCGGATGGGCGTGGACGACGGCGCCGTGGTCGACCCGCGCCTGCGGCTGAACGGCATCGAACGGCTGCGCGTGGTCGACAACGCGATCATGCCCGACGTGATTTCGTCCAACACCAACGCCGCCGCGATCATGATCGGCGAGAAGGCCGCCGACATGATTAAGGCCGACACGGGGATGCGCCGATGATCCGCCATATCGTGCTGGTGCGCTTCGCACCGCAGACCGAGGCCGTCGAGATCGAGGCGATCTGGCGCGACCTGCGCGCACTGAAGGACAGCGTGCCGGGCATCCTGAGCTTTGCCGCCGGGCGCAACGACAGCCCCGAGGGGTTCGGCCGCGGCTACGACCACGGCTTCGTCGTGGATTTCACCGACCGCGCCGCACGCGACGCCTACCTGGATCATCCCGACCACGTCCGCGCCGGCGCGCGACTGGTCGCGGCGACCGACGGCGGCGTCGACGGCCTGCTGGCCTTCGACCTGCCCATGAACGACGAGGCTCCGCGATGCTGACTCTTCCCACCCTTGACGGCCGGCTGGAACCTTACGCATCGCAGGGCGACCCGCTGGTGCCGCGTGCGCCCGGCCGGCCCTTCACCCGCACGGCCTTCGCCGCCGCGCACGTCGTGTCGGACCCGCTGGCCGAGCGTGATCCCTGGGGCGGGAAGCCGGCGGTCGACTGGGACGCCACGCTGCGCTTCCGCGTCAGGCTGTGGGACCAGGGGCTGGGCCTTGCCGAGGCGATGGACACCGCGCAGCGCGGCATGGGCGTGGACTGGGACACCGCGGCCGAGCTGATCCGCCGCACGATGGCCGAGGCAAAGGCGCACCCGCTGCGCCCGCGCGTGGCCTGCGGCGCGGGCACCGACCACGTGGCGCCCGACACGCTGCGCGATCTCGACTCCATCGCCGCCGCCTACATGCACCAGATGGAGGCGATCGAGGCCGCGGGCGGACAGGTCATCGTCATGGCCACGCGCGCCCTGCCCGCGATGGGCGCCGGCCCGGACGATTACGCGCGGCTCTACGGCCGGCTGCTGGCGCAGGCGAAGGATCCGGTGATCCTGCACTGGCTGGGCGACATGTTCGACCCCGCGCTGGCGGGCTACTGGGGCGCGCGCGACGTCGACGCGGCCTCGGACCTGGTGCTGGGGCTGATCCGCGAGCATGCGCCCAAGGTCGACGGAATCAAGATCTCGCTTCTCGACCAGGCGCACGAGGAAGCCTTCCGCGCCCGGCTGCCCGACGGCGTGCGGCTCTATACCGGCGACGACTTCAACTACGCCCCGCTGATCGAGGGAGACGGCACGCACCATTCCCATGCCCTGCTGGGCGCCTTCGCGGCCATCGCGCCCGCGGCGGCGCAGGCGCTCGAAGCGCTGGCGGCGGGCGACCTTCAGACCTACCACGCGCTGCTGGGCCCCACCGTACCGCTGTCGCGCGAGCTGTTTCGCACGCCCACGCGCTACTACAAGGCGGGGATCGCGTTCCTTGCCTGGCTGAACGGCGCGCAGGATCACTTCGTGATGCCCGCGGGGCTGCAATCGGCCC
>NZ_JBELMH010000018.1:43828-45928 GCF_042096055.1 Citreimonas sp.
TGGCTGAACGGCGCGCAGGATCACTTCGTGATGCCCGCGGGGCTGCAATCGGCCCGGCCGATCACGCATTACGCCGAGCTCTTCCGCCTGGCCGACCGCGCGCGCCTGCTGGCCGACCCCGACCGCGCGACGCGGCGCATGGCGCGGCTTCTGGCCGTGCACGGCGTCGGATGACCCGCCGCCCCACGATCCTCGACGTCGCGCGCGAGGCGGGGGTGTCGAAATCGACCGTGTCGCTGGTGGTGCAGGGCTCGGCCGCGCCGCGGGCCGAGACGCGCGCACGGGTCGAGGACGCGATGGCGCGGCTGGGCTACGTGCGCAACCGTGCCGCGGCACAGCTGCGCGGCGCCGATACCGGCCTGATCGGGCTGGTGATCAACGACCTGCGCAACCCGTTCTTCACCGAATTCGCGGCCAGCCTTCAGGGTGCGCTCTCCGGCGCGGGCTACGCCGCCGTGATCGCCAACACCGACGAGGACCCTGACGAGCAGGACCGCGTCACCGCGGCGATGCTGGAACACGGCGTGGCCGGGCTGGTGATGTGCCCGACGCACGACACGCGTGCCGAGACGGCGATGCGGCTGGAGCGCGCGGGCATCCCGGCGATGCAGGTGCTGCGGCGGATGGATGCGGGCGGCGCCGCGCTGCCCTTCGCCTCGTTCGATTACCGCACCGGGGGCGGGGACGCGACGCGCCACCTGATCGGCACCGGCGCGCGGCGCATCGTCTTCGCCGGCGGGCTGGACGGGCGCCAGATCACGCGCGAGCGGATGGAAGGCTACGACGCGGCGATGCAGGCGCACGGGCTGGAAACTCGCTGCCTGCCGGGGCGGCCGTCGCGGACGCTGGGGCGCGAGATAGCGCTTCGGCTGGCGGCCGAGACGCCGCGCGTGGACGCGGCCTTGTGCTTCTCGGACCTCGTCGGCCTGGGGATGCTGTCCGGCTTCGCCGAGGCCGGCGTGGCGGTGGGCCGCGACATCCGCGTCGTCGGCTTCGACGACATCGAGGAGGCGTCGCTGTGCCACCCGGCGCTGAGCTCGGTCCGGTGCGACATCGGCGGCTTCGGCCGCGACGTGGCGGCGACGCTGCTGCGCTGGCTGGGCGACGGCGTGCGCCCGCCGGACGAGACGCGCGCGCCGGTGACGCTCGTCCCGCGGGCGTCGAGCGCGGGCTAGAGCATACCCTCCTTCCGCAGGCGCGCCAGGATCGCGGCGCGGTCGCCGTCACGGGCCGGCACCGGGCGGGGCGTCGCGCGTAACCCATCGAAGCGCGGCGCGGGTGCCGGCGCGCCATCGTCCTGCCATGCGCCGCGCGCGGCCATGTGCGCATCGCGCGCCGCCTCGGCCGGACTGAGCACCGGGGCGACGCAGGCGTCCGAGCCGTCGAACAACGCCGCCCAGTGGTCGCGGGGATGCGCCACGAAGATCGCGGCCAGCCGCGCGGTCTGCCCGGGCCATTGCGCCGGGTCGTGCTGCGCCTGCATCGCCGGGTCGTCCTCCAGCCCGAGCGTCTCGAGCAGCAGCCGGTAGAATTGCGGCTCGAGCGCCTGAACGGCGACATGGCCGCCGCCGGCGCAGGCGTAGCAGCGCGACCAGTGCGGCCCGTCCAGAAGCGAGGCGCCGCGCGCGGCCCGGTCGAACCTCGGCCCCATCGAAGCCAGCAGCGCCATCATGTGCGCCGCACCGTCGACGATTGCCGCGTCGACCACGGTGCCCTGCCCGGTCTCTCGCGCGCGGATCAGGCCCGCGAGCATGCCGACGGTGAGGTAGAGCGCCCCGCCGCCCACGTCGCCCTGCAGCGTCGGCGTGGGCGCGGGCGGCTGTCCGGTCAGGCCCGCGTGATACAGCGCGCCAGAAAGCGCGAGGTAGGTCAGGTCGTGCCCGGCCTGGTGCGCGCGCGGGCCGGTCTGGCCCCAGCCGGTCATGCGCCCGTAGACCAGCGCCGGGTTCAGCGCGTGAGCGTCGGCGGGACCGAGGCCCAGACGCTCCATCACGCCGGGGCGCAGGCCCTCGATCAGGCCGTGCGAGCCGGCGATCAGCGCGCGCGCGACGCGGATGTCCCCGGCGTCCTTGAGGTCGAGCGCGATCGACCGCTTGCCGC
>NZ_JBELMH010000019.1:0-14541 GCF_042096055.1 Citreimonas sp.
TCGTCCGCCACGTGATCGGGCAGCGCGTTCGACCGCGCGCCGGCCACGTCCTCGTCGACGTCGGCGCGGACGGGCGCGGCGAACGCGACGACGAAGGCGGCAAGGCGGAGCGGTTTCATAGGCTCTCCAGGAAGCGGATCAGGGCGGCGCGGTCCTCGGGCGGCATGGCGACGACGGCATCGCGCGCGGCCTGCGCCTCACCTCCGTGCCACAGCACCGCCTCGAGCAGCGAGCGCGCGCGGCCGTCGTGCAGGAATTGCGTGTGCCCCGACACGGCCTGCGTCAGGCCGATGCCCCAGAGCGGCGCGGTGCGCCATTCGCGGCCGTCGGCGCGCCCTTCGGGGCGGTTGTCGGCGAGGTCGGGCCCCATGTCGTGCAGCAGCAGGTCGGTGTAGGGCCAGATCAGCTGGAAGCTGGCCGGGTCCTCGCCCTCCAGCCGGTGGGTCACGTGGTTGGGCTGGTGGCAGGCGGCGCAGCCGCTGTCGAAGAACACGCGCCGGCCGTGCAGCACCTGCGGATCGCCCACGTCGCGCCGCGCGGGCACGGCGAGCGTCTGGCTGTAGAAGGTCACGAGATCCATGCCCGCGCTGTCGATCTCCAGCCCGCCCTGCTCGGCGTCGCCACCGTGGCGCGCGGCGGTGCAGTCGGTCTGCAGGTCGGTGCATTCGCCGGACCCGGCCGGGTGCAGCGGGTTCGAGATTCCGATGTCGCCGGCGAAGGCGCTGGCGGTCTGTTCCAGCACCGAAGGATTGCCCGCCTTGTGTCCGAAGCGGCCCAGCATGGGGGCGTCGTGCGCGTCTGACCAGACGACCTGTGCCTTGCCGGAAATGCCGTCGCCGTCGGCATCGTCGGGGTCGGCGCGGGCGATGATCTCGGCCGTGGGGATCGCCTCGAGCAGGCCCATGCCGATCATCTGCGGCGCGATGCGCGGGCTGAGCATCGCGTCGGGGTGCAGCGGGCCATAGCCGAGGTCGGCGGCCGTGTAGGTCGGGCGGCGCAGCATCGCCACCTCGCCACCCGACAGGGGCACCTCGACGTCGTCGTAGTCGACGCGCAGGCGGTATTCGGGCGCGTGGCCCGGCAGGCTGAAATCCTGCAGCTGGGTGCCGTAGGTCGGGTCGGGCGCGGTGGCGTGGGTGCCCGCGATGTAGCGGGCGATGGCGTCGGGAGCGGGAATCGAGACGCGCAGGAACATCGAAACGGCGGTGTCGTCCGGCCCCTCGGGCGGATGGCCGCGCCCGTCCTTGATGTGGCAGCGCTGGCAGGACCGCGCATTGTAGAGCGGGCCAAGCCCGTCGGATGCCAGCGTCGAGGCCGGCGCCGAGACCCAGATCCGGCGGAACATGCCGTTGCCGACGCGGAAGTCGAGCTCTTGCTCGAAGCTGAGATTGGCGGCGGGCTGCGAGAACGCGTCGGCGGTGTCCCGGGCGCGTACGGTCTGGGCACCGCCGGCGTTCTCCTCGAACGTCCAGGGGGCGGCGAAGTCGGTGGGCGGTGCTGTGATCTTCGCGACGCGGGCGCGTTCGTCGTCGGTGCGGGGGATGATGCTCAGATGCGCGTCGCGCAGGTTGGCCCAGGGCGCGTCATCCGGACCGGCGAGAGTCAGGACGGGCACGGCCAGCACCAGAAGGCAGGACAGAAGGGCGGAGACGGGTCGCATCACGGCAATCCTCGGGGGCGGAGGCGCGGGGATGCCGCGCCTCCGGATGCGGTGTCACTGGAAGACGGCCGACGGATCGTCAAGGCTGTCGGACCCTTCGATCTGGATGCCGCCGAGGTCCTGCGCCGCGACGATACGCTCGATCGTGCGGGTCTGCGCGATCAGCGCGTCGACGCCGCCCATGATCAGACGCTCGCCGCCCTCGTTGCCGCGCGCTAGCATCTGGTCGTAGGCAAGGCCGGCCTCGGCCGCGGTCTTGATCCGGCCCAGCGCGGCCAGCGTGTCGTCGAGGCGCGCACGCATCTCGGCGTCGAGGTCGGGGCTTTCGGCGGCCACGAGATCGGACAGCGACGGCCCCGAGACCAGCGAGCCGTCGATGCGCACGTAGTCGCCGTGGTAGACGTTCCGCACGCCCAGCCCGTCGTAGTAGTGGCTGTTGTGGGTGTTGTCCGAGAAGCAGTCATGCTCTTCCTCGGGGTCGTTGAGCATGAGGCCGAGGCGCATCCGCTCGCCCGCAAGTTCACCGTAGGACAGCGATCCCATGCCGGTCAGCATGGCCGACAGGCCCGCCTTCTCGTCGGCGGTGATCGCGGTGCGTGCGTCGCCGCCCTCGGCCCATTGCGCGGCCATCCAGTCGAGGTCCGAGACCAGCAGCTCGGTCGCGGCCGTCAGGTATTCGGCGCGGCGGTCGCAATTGCCGTTGGTGCAGTCGTCGCCCTGCGCGTAGTCGGTCCAGGGGCGGCTGCCTGCGCCGGCCTCGTGCCCGTTGAGGTCCTGGCCCCAGAGCAGGAATTCGATCGCGTGGTAGCCAGTGGCGACGTTCGCCTCGACCCCGTCGACCTCGTGCAGGTCGTTCTCGAGCAGCGCGGGCGTGATGGTCGAGGCGTCGACGGTCTGGCCCGAGAGGGTGAATTCCGGGTTGGCGATGACGTTGAGCGCGGCCAGCTGGTTTTCGTCGGTGGGGCCGGCATAGGCGCCGTCCACGTAGTCGATCAGCCCCTCGTCGAGCGGCCAGGCGTTCACCTTGCCCTCCCAGTCGTCGACGATCGGGTTGCCGAAGCGGTAGACCTCGGTCTGCTGGTAGGGCACGCGCGCCTGAAGCCAGGCGGCGCGGGCGGCCTGCAGCGCCTGCGCCGACGGCGTCTCGACCAGCGCGGCCACGGCGTCCTGCAGGGCGCGGGCGGCGATGGCGCTGTCCTCGTATTTCGCCGCGGCGATGTCGGCGTAGGTCGTCAGCACCTCGGGCGCGGTCTGCGCGCCCGCCGCACCGGCAAGGCCGGCGCCGAGGGCCGTGGTGGCCAGGAATGTGCGGATCATGTCGTCGTCCCTTCGTTCGTTTTCGGCGACGCGTCACGACCATGGGCGGGTGCATCCCGGCTGGCGCGGCGGCAGCGGCGGGCAGTCGTCGCGGACGGTGCTTGGCCGAAGGGCCGCTGCCGTCCACCCGGGCGTGTGGCGTCGACGTATAGCTGACCGATTCAGTCGGGAAAGGCAATGTCCGAGTTTTCCAGTCGGCTTTCTACGCACCCAAGCGACGAGCACGATGCCGCGCCGTTCGCGTGCGGACGCGTTCGCCTTGTTACCGAGCGGGGCGAACCGGCACCGTCACATGAGGAAGCCGTCAAGATCCTCGTCGGCCTCGTCCGCGGTCACCGACAGGCCCATGGCCGACGAGAAGCTGTCGGGATAGAGCGCCCGGTGCACGGCGCGCTCTTCCTCCATCGTGTAGAGCGCCTCGACCCAGGCGAGATCGACCGCGGCATCCGCATCGTCCGGCGCGATCGCCTGTTCCTGGTTCGCCGCGATCAGTTCGAGCCGCGGCGCCTCTTGCCCGGCCGACCCGAACGCGGTGCTGGCACTCTGCGCCGCTTGGCGGATGTCCGCGGCCTGCTGCGACAGCTCCGCCTGCTGCGTGCCGAGCTTGCGCAGCATCCCGGTCTGGGCGTCGGCCATGGATTTCGCGCCGGCCTGGATCCGGTCGAGCATGGCGAGCTCTTCGCGCAACCCGGCGCCCTTGAGCCCGTCCGACACGCCGTGAACCCGCTGCAACGCCTTCGACAGGCGCTCGGTCAGCGCCGTCGTCGCGATGACGACCTCGCGCACGTTCTGCGACAGCACGTGCAGGGCCGAGCCGGAATCACCCGCCCGGCTGGCCGAGATCGCCGCGTTGCGGGCCGAGTTCTCGAGGCTGCCGTTCAGGTCCACCGACGCCTCGAGGCCGGAAATCGCCTCGGCGATGTGGCCGAGCACCCCGTCCAGAAGGGCCAGCGAGGAATCGAGGCGGGCGCGTCCGGCATCGGCGGCCTCGCGCATCAGGTCGTTGCCCCGGCGCGCCGCGTCCAGCCATTGCGCTGACGGATCGTCGCGCCCGGCGCCGCCGCCGGGAGCGCAGGCATCCACGCTGGTGGTCACGACCGAAAGCGCGGTCTGCGCGTCCTGCGTGACCTGGACCAGCGCCTCGCCCATCGCGGCAAGCTGCGCGGCCGCGATCCGGCCCAGTGCATGGCGTTCGGGCCCGCCGGTCGCCGTCTCGCGCGCCGCGATGATCGCCACCACGTGTTCGCGCCGCTGCGAGAACGCGTCGGGAAACTGCAGACAGTCGATCAGCCGCGAGACCGCGCCGCCGATATCCTCGGCGAGGCGGCGGCTGTTGTCGCGAACGGTGGCGATATGGCTGGCGTGCCCCTCGGCCAGCGTGCCGATCTCGGTCGATGCGGTTTCGGCCGCGCGCACCATCTCGTCGAACGTGGTGCCCAACGACGACAGCGTGCCCGCGGCCTCGCGGCTGGCGCCGCGGATCGCCGACGACGCCTTCAGCGCCTGGGTGGAGATCTCGCGCAGTTCGACCGAGCGCTGTTCGAGCGTCCGGATGAACGGGTCGAGCCGGGCGTTCTCGAGCGCGTCGTCGGCGCAGACGATCTTGGTCAGGTAGGTGACCGAACGCAGTTCGGTCGCGCGATCGCGCAGCAGGCGCAGGTCGTCGTCCATCTGCGTCAGCGTTTCCGAGAACGAATCCTCGGACAGCAGGCGCGCGGTCTCGCCCGAGCGGTCCCGGATGATTCGCGCATGCGACAGGAAGTTCTGCAGCGGGTCGTCGTCCGGCACGTCGTCGGCCTGGTCCCCGGTCAGGGTCAGCAAACGCTCGACCGTCTCGCCCAATGCACGGGCCGCCGTCCGCACGCGCGACAGGTGCGCAAGCCCGTCGTCGAAACGATCCATCACGTCGACCGCGACGCCGTCCAGCACATGACGATCGCCCGGATCGGTTTCCTTGGGCATAGCACGTCTCCCACGATGAATGCGTGGCGTAGCCGCCTTCGGATTACCGCTCTGTTAAGCCGACAATTGAAGAGAATCATTCGCCGCAGGCAGCGAATCGCGGCCTCGCTTTAACGCAGCGTTCGTGATTCGATTCCTATGGTCCGCCGACAGACCTCGGAGGGCCCCGTGAAGACCGAAACCACCCCGAAACCCGCAGTTTTCAACGTTCCGGCGGATCTGGATCCGACGACCGTCGGCGCCGTGCATGCAGCCCTTCTGGAGGCCGTGGGACAAGACGGCGCCGCCCCTGTCGAGGTGACGCTGGACGGCGATTCGCCACCCTCTGTCCTGACCTTGCAGTTGCTTGTCAGCGCGCGGAAGGCCCGCGCGAAGACGGCCGTTTCATTTTGCGAACGCGCGCAGTCCAGCCTCGCGCTGGTCGGCTCGAAGAAGGAGTTCTGACGTGACGAAGACGATCCTATCGGTGGACGATTCCAAAAGCATCCGCGACATGATCGGGTTCACGCTCGAACCGCGCGGCTACAAGGTGATCGGCGCGGCGGACGGTGTCGAAGGGCTGGCGCAGCTCGGCTCGCACCCCGTGAACCTGGTCGTCTGCGACCTCAACATGCCCAACATGAACGGGATCGAGATGATCCGGAAGGCGCGGGCCGATCGGCGGTTCGACGGCATCCCGATCGTCATGCTGACCACCGAGGCGCAGAAGGAAAAGATGATGGAGGCCAAGGCCGCCGGCGCGACCGGCTGGCTGGTCAAGCCCTTCGACGAGGCCAAGCTGGTCTCGGTCGTCACCAAGCTGCTGGGGTAGCTGCCATGACCCCCGCGACGCAATCCTTCATCCAGGAAGCGACCGAGATCCTCGAGGGTCTCGACGTGACGCTGCTGGAGCTCGAGGCCCACCCGACCGACACGGCCCGCATCGACGCGGTGTTCCGCGCGCTGCACACGCTGAAGGGGTCGGGCGCGATGTTCGGCTTCACGGCGCTGTCGAAATTCCTGCACCATTTCGAGAACGCCTTCGATCGCATCAGATCCGGCGATGGTGTGGTCAGCGCAGATCTGATCCAGCTATCGCTGGCCTCGCGCGACCACATGGAGCGCATGATCGCGCGCGGCCCCGACCCCGAGGCAGGCAGCCCCCCCGACGCCGAGACCGACGCGCTTGTCGAAAAGATCCGCCAGCTGGTCGAAAAGATGCATGCCGGCGACGCCGCCGCGGCCCCCGCGCCGGCCGGACGGCGCTTCATCATCGACTTCAAGCCTGCGCCCGATTCGATGCGCCACGGACTGCGGCCGGACCTGCTGCTGGCAGAACTTGCGGAACTGGGCACGGTCGAGATCACCTGCCTGGGCGACGACGTGCCCGCGCTCGAGGATCTCGATCCGGCAGCCTGCCGGCTGGCCTGGCATATCGAACTGCACACCACCGCCGGGCGCGACGCGATCGAGGACGTGTTCATCTTCGCCTCGGACGGCGATCTCGAGATCACCGAACTCGGAGCCGACACCGGCGCCGAAGCAGAAATCGCGCCCGCCAAGGCCGCCGAGGTCGCTGCAAAGACCGAAGCCGCGCAGGCGCCGGAGCAGGCGATGGCCAAGTCCGCGTCGGTCCGCGTGCAGTCGCACCGCCTCGACGAACTGATGGACCAGTTGGGCGAGCTCGTGATCGCGCAGGCCCGTCTGAACCGGATCTCGACCGACGTGCAGGACAGCACGCTGTCAGGCGTCGCCGAGGAGATCGAGCGGCTTGTGACCGGGCTGCGCGACGCCACCCTCTCGATCCGGATGCTGCCGATCGAGTTGGTCTTCGGCAAGTTCCGCCGCGTCGTGCGCGACCTGTCCGGCGAGTTGGGCAAGCAGGTGCGGCTGGACACCCGCGGCGGAGAGACGGAGGTCGACAAGAACGTCATCGACAGCCTGACCGAGCCTCTGGTCCACATCATCCGCAACGCGATCGACCACGGCATCGAATCGCCGCAGGAGCGCGCCGCCCGCGGCAAGCCCGAGCACGCGCTGGTGCGCATGCAGGCCCGGCAATCGGGTGGCGAGGTGCTGATCTCGGTCACCGACGATGGCGCCGGTCTCGACGCCGAGGCGATCCGTGCCCGCGCGGTCGAGCGCGGACTGATCGCCGCCGAGCAGGAAATCTCGGAAGATCAACTGTACAACCTGATCTTCGAACCCGGCTTCTCGACCGCCAAGAGCCTGTCGAGCGTGTCCGGCCGCGGCGTCGGCATGGACGCGGTCCGCCGCGTGATCGAGGACCTGCGCGGCGTGGTCGAGGTCAAGTCGCGGCCGGGTTTCGGCACGCAGGTCACGCTGCGGCTGCCGCTGACGCTGGCGATCATCGACGGCTTGCTGGTCAAGGTCGCGGGCGTGCCCTTCGTCCTGCCGCTGTCCAGCGTCGAGGAATGCGTGGACCTGCCGGCCGACGAGAAAGCCCGCGAAAGCGGCCGCGCGCTTCTGCACATCCGCGACCAGCTTGTCCCCTACGTCTACCTCGACACGGTGTTCGGCTTCGAACGGCAGCCCGAGGACGACCGCCGCATCGTGGTGTCGTCGATCGAAGGCAAGCGCATGGGCCTGGTCGTGGACGAGGTGGTGGGCCAGCACCAGACGGTCATCAAGCCACTGAGCATCTATCACCGCGGGATCGAGGGGCTGTCCGGCTCGACGATCCTCGGCGACGGCTCGGTCGCGATGATCCTGGACGTGAACGCGCTGATCAAACGCGCCCAGGCCGCGCACCGGGTGGCCGCATGACACAGGACCAAGCAATGACCGAAACCTCCGAGATCGAGGGCATGGCGCTGACCTTCACCCTGCAGGGTGAGACCTTCGCCATCCCCGTCGCCCATGTGGACGAGATCATCGATCCGCTGCCGGTGACGCGCGCGCCTAACGCCGACGCCTTCGCGCCCGGCCTGATCAACGTGCGGGGCGCGATCGCGCCCTTCGTGGACCTGCGGCACCGGCTGGGCATGAAGCCCGCCGGCCCGTGCGAGACCAGCCGCGTGCTGGTGCTTGACCTCGTCGTGTCGGGCGAAAGCACGAAGGTGGCGATGATGGCCGACGCCGTCGACGATATCACCGAAACCAACCTGTCGGACCTCGAGGCGGTCCCCGAACTCGGGGTCCGCTGGCCGACGGAATACCTCAAGGGTGTCGCCAAGAAGGACGGCGCGCTCATCATCCTGCTCGACGTCGAAGCCACCTTCGCGCCGACGAACCTCAACTAACCGATTCCGATCAGAGAGAGATTCAAGAAATGCGTATGACGATCAAAACCAAACTGATCGCCGTCTTCGCGGTGCTGATTGCACTGCTCGGTGTTTCGAGCTTCATGGCGCTGAAGGAGGCTGCGGAACTCCAAGCGACTCTGGATGATATGGTGGATGACACTGCTGCCCAGCTGGACGAAAGCCTGACGATGGAGGCCGCCGCCGCCATCACCATGAGCACCGTGAAGAGCTATCTGATGGAACCCGACCGTGCCACCGCGACGGCATTGGCAGAGGAAGCTGAAGCAGAGATAACTCATGTCTCCGAGGCCATCGACAACATGCGGCGGCTCAACCTGACGGAGTCCGAGGCGGCCGCCCTGCAACGATTCGAAGCAGAATGGGACGAGTTCCTGGCTGCTGAGGACGAGATTCGGGAATTCGGCCTCGCGAACACCAATGTCCGGGCGCTTGAAATCTACCAGTCGCAAAGCGAGCCCGCTTACACGGTCGTGTACTCGCTGGTAGAGGAGATCGTAGCTGACGTGCGCGACCGCATTGCGGGGTCGACCCTGCGCGATCCGCGCCTGGACACGCTCGAACAGAACGTCGACGCGCTGACGGACAACCTGCGCGCGCTTCACAGCCTCGAGCGCGACCTGCTCATCGACAACAGCGCCGAGAAGATCGAGATCGCCCTAGGCGGCATTGAAGCCGAAATAGCGTCCCTGCAAGATCATCTGGCAGCCGCGGAAGCAGTGGCCTCCGGAGCCGATCGCCAGGCACTCGATTCGTTGAGAGGCGCTTGGCAAGAGTGGCGTGAGTATCTGCAGGCGACGGCAGAGCTTTCGGCGCAGAACACGAATACGCTAGCTGGCCGGATGCTGGAAGAAGAGCTTGAGCCGGCGTTCGACGAAAGCTTTGCCGCGGCCGCGGCTATCGCAACCATGTCGCGCGAGAACCTCGCATTTGCCCAACAGGAGGCCCGCGCCGCATATGCGGCCTCGCGCACCCTGCTCATCACGCTCGGGGCGGTCGCCGCCACGATTGCCGCCGCTGCCGCTTTCTGGCTGTCCACAATGATCAGTCGCGGCTTGGCCCGCGCGGTCGAGGTCGCATCGGAAGTCGCGCGCGGCAACCTAGAGATCGACGCAAAGTCCAACAAGCGCGACGAGATCGGCGAATTGCTGAACGCGATGGACCGGATGGTCGTCGACCTCAAGGGGATGAGCCACGCTGCCGAGACCATCGCAAAGGGCGACCTGACCGCCGACGTGAATCCGCGTTCGGAGGATGACGGGCTTGGCATCGCGCTGCGCGACATGGTCACGAAGCTGCGCGAGGTGATCTCGAACGCGTCGGCCAGCGCGACCTACGTCGCCGAGGGCGCGTCGAACATGTCCGCGACGGCCGAACAGCTGTCGGCCGGGTCCAACCAGCAGGCCTCGGCGGCCGAGCAGGCATCCGCCTCGATCGAGGAGATGACCGCGAACATCCGCCAGAACGCCGACAACGCGGCGCAGACCGAGAAGATCGCCAACCAGTCGGCGCAGGATGCCAAGCAGTCGGGCGAGGCCGTCGGCAACGCGGTCCGCGCGATGAAGACGATCGCCGACAAGATCAACATCATCCAGGAGATCGCCCGCCAGACCGACCTTCTGGCCCTCAATGCGGCCGTCGAGGCGGCCCGCGCAGGCACGCACGGCAAGGGCTTCGCGGTCGTGGCCTCGGAGGTGCGCAAGCTGGCCGAACGCAGCCAGCAGGCCGCGGCCGAAATCAGCGCCCTGTCGTCGCAGACCGTCGATGTCTCGGGCGAGGCCGGCCGGATGCTGGAAACGCTGGTGCCCAACATCCAGCGCACCGCCGACCTGGTGCAGGAGATCAGCGCATCGACCCGCGAGCAGAACGTGGGCGCCGAGCAGATCAACGAGGCGATCCGCGAACTGGACAAGGTCATCCAGCAGAACGCCGCGGCGGCCGAGCAATCCGCCGCGACCAGCGAGGAACTGGCCGCCCAGTCGCAGCAGCTGAACGCGGTGATCGGCTTCTTCAACGTCGACAAAGGCGGCGTACGCGCCACCAGCGCACCGAAGCCCACGAAGGTCGCGCACAAGCCGGCCGCGAACGCTGCGCCGAAGAAGAAGCCCGCGTCGAAGACGGCCGAGGCGTTCGATCTCGACCTTACGTCGGGCGACGTGTCGGACGCCGACTTCACGCGCTACGCGGGCTGACGCGATGTTTGAGGACGAAGTCCTGACGGACGAGACCGACGTGGAGGAGGACGACTCCTCCACGTACCTCACCTTCGATCTGGGCGGCCAGACGCTGGGTGTCGACGTGCGCTACGTGCGCGAGATCTTCGACGTCAAGAAGATCACGCCGCTGCCGAACGCACCGTCCGAGGTCCTCGGCGTCGTCGACGTCCGCGGCCAGAGCGTGCCGATCGTCGATCTGTGCCGACACCTGGGGCTTGTCCCGGGGGACTGGGCCGAGGAGGCGCGGATGGTGGTGCTCGAATTCGCCACACCCCTCGGCCACCGGCAGATGGGCATCCAGGCGGATCGCGTGCGCAACGTCGACCAGATCCCGCCATCGGGGATCGAGCCGATCCCGCGCGACGGTTACGGCCATTGGAACGCGGACGTGCTGCTGGGCCTGTCGCGCCGCAACGAGGACCTCGTCGTCCTGATCGACCTGCAGAACATCTTCGGCGACGTCGGCGAGGAACTCGACCTGTCGGCCGGTGCGGGCTTCTTCTGAACACCCTGCATCATCTCCGGCGGGGGCCGTCCGTGGCCCCCGCGTTTCAAGAAAGCAATTCCAGATGGCCATTGCCAGGCAATCCTCCCTGCAACGATCCCCCGCGCCGAGAACCCGGACGGCGGACATAGAAGAGCTCGCGGTCTGGGCGCGCAAGCTGACCGGGATCACCCTGACCGACCGCAAGGAGGATTTCCTTGCCTCGCGGCTTGCCCGGCGCCTCGCGGCCACGGGCTGTACCGATTTCTCCGGCTATTGCCGCCGTCTCGCCTCGGACCCGCAAGAGCATGTGCGCTTCGCGGAGGCGCTGACGACCCACACGACGAGCTTCTTCCGCGAGTCCCCGCAATTCGACTGGTTGCGCGCCGAGGGCCTCAGGGAGCTTGTCGACGCCCGCGGCCCCACCCGCGACATCGTCGTCTGGAGCGCCGCGTGCTCCACGGGGCAGGAAGGCTATTCCGCCCTCATGGTCACGGAGCAGGCGCGCATGCTCGACATGCTGCCGCTCAGGGCGAGCCTGGTCGGCACCGACATCTCGTCCCAGGTGCTGCGCGTGGCGTCGCAGGCGGTCTACGACCGCACCCAGATCCGCGAAATCCCCGCCGAAATGCGCCCGCGCTTCCTGCTGTCCTCGCGGAAGGACGACGGTCGCTACCGGATCGTGCCCGAGTTGCGGAACCGCGCCACCTGGCGCAAGGGGAACCTGGTGTCGGGCGCGGGCCTCGACGACCTGCGCGCCGACGTCGTGTTCCTGCGCAACGTGCTGATCTATTTCGACGAGGACATGCGCAAGGCAGCTGTCGAGAATGTCGTCCGGCGGTTGAAGCCCGGCGGCTTCCTGCTGCTGGGCCACACCGAAGGGTGCCACATTCGCCACCGCTCCGATCTCCAGACGGTTCGACCGTCGATCTTCCGCAAGGTGCAAGCCGAATGACCGCCAAGAAGAAGGTGATGATCGTCGACGACAGCGCGCTGGTGCGCCAGACGATTACCGAGATCATCAACGCGCATCCGCGCCTCTACGTGAGCGCGACCGCCAACGACCCTTTCCAGGCGGCCGAGCGCATGCGCAGGGAGATCCCTGACGTGATCGTGCTCGACGTCGAGATGCCGCGCATGGACGGGATCACCTTCCTGCGCCGCCTGATGGCGCAGCGTCCGATCCCCGTCGTGATCTGCTCGACCCTCGTGGGCGACAACAGCGCCACCCATCTCGCCGCGCTCGAGGCTGGGGCGGTCGAGATCATCCAGAAGCCGAACCTGTCCACACGGCGCTTCCTCGAGGAATCGTCAATCCGGATCCAGGACGCTGTGCTGGCGGCGTCGCACGCGCACCTGTCGCGCAGGCGCGCGATCCCGAACGAGGAAAAGCAGAGCGCGGATGCCGTCCTGCCCCAGGCGCGCCCCCGCGCGATGCTGCAGACCACGCACAAGGTCGTGGCGATCGGCGCGTCGACCGGCGGAACGCAGGCGCTGCGCCAGGTTCTGCAGGCGATGCCCCGCACGGCACCGCCGATCGTCATCGTCCAGCACATGCCCGAAGCGTTCACCTCCGGCTTCGCGCGCCGTCTCGACGAGCAGTGCGAAATCACCGTGAGCGAGGCGCGGAACGGCGACAGCGTGTTGCCGGGACATGCGCTGATCGCACCCGGGTCCTCTCACATGCTGCTGACCCGCAGCGGCGCCAACTACCGCGTCGAGGTACGCGACGGGCCGCTGGTCAACCGCCATCGCCCGTCGGTGGACGTGCTGTTCCGGTCGGTCAGTTGCGTCGCCGGCGCCAACGCGGTCGGCGTCATCATGACAGGCATGGGCGATGATGGCGCGCGCGGGCTCAAGGAGATGCGCGACAGCGGCGCCAGCACGATCGGCCAGAACGAGGCGTCGTGCGTGGTCTACGGCATGCCTGCCGAGGCCAAGCGCCTGGGCGCAGTCGAAACAGAGGTTGACCTGGACGACATCGCCGCCCGCATCCTTCGCCTCAGCGCCTGAGCGGCGCCAGGGGGATCCGCGGTGTCACGTGCCGAAACGGCGCGCGATGCCGCCCTTCCGCAGTAACACCAGACCCTTCAGACGAACGCGGTGCTGGCTCGAACGAGGCATGCGCGGCCCAAAGCCCGCGAGGGGCAGCGGAACCTGTTGCGGAATGTCTGAAGCCACATCGTGGAAAAGCGATTTGCCAGCCTGCGGCTACGTCCCGTAACTGGCCCGCAGGAAGTCTCCGATCGGGCCGGGCCGGCCGTAGAGATAACCCTGCAGCACGTCGCAGCCGAGCTGCGTCAGCAGGGCGGATTGCTCGGCCGTCTCGACGCCCTCGGCGGTGATCTTCATGCCCAGGCGCTGGCCCAGCAGCACGGTCGTCTCGATGATGTCGCGGGCACGCTCGGGGTTCTCGTCCAGCGCACCGACGAAGGAACGGTCGATCTTGATCCGGTCGAAGCCGTACTTCCACAGGTAGGACAGGCTGGAGAACCCGGTGCCGAAATCGTCCATCGCGATTCCGACCCCCATCTCCTTCAGTGCGTCTATCTGCATCTCGACCGAACGGCTGTCGCCGAGAAGCAGGGACTCGGTTATCTCGAGTTCCAGCCGCCGGGCGGGAAAGCCGGATTCGGCCAGCGCGGCGCGCACTGTGGGGACAAGCCCGCCATCCTCGAACTGCACGGCGGACAGGTTGACCGACAGGGTGCACGCGCCCTCCATGGCGGCAAAGGCCGCGGTAGCCGTGCGCAAAACCCATGCGCCGATCTCGGAAATCAGCCCCAGCTCTTCCGCGACGGGAATGAAGGTCGCCGGCGAAATCGGGGTGCCGGCCTCGTCGCGCAGACGCAACAGCGCCTCGTAGCCGACGATCTCGTGGGTGATCCCGTCCACAAGCGGCTGGTACTGGATCTCGAATTCCTGCCGGTCGAGCGCGGTGCGAATCCGCGCCTCTAGCGCGCGACGCGCCGCCATCCTTTCGCCCATCTCGCTGCCGTAGACGGCGAGGTCGCTGCGCCCGGACGCCTTGGCGTGGTAGAGCGCAGCGTCGGCCTGGCTGAGCGTCTTGTCCAATGACTGCGCGCAATCCACCCGGGCGAGACCGATGCTGACCGTGCTGCTGATCCGCTTGCCGTCGAGGCGGAACGGTTCGGCGCAGCGGCGCACGATGGCGTTGACGCGCGCGATCGCGGTCTCCTCCGACGAGTCCCTGATGCCCAGCACGAACTCGTCGCCGCCGAAACGTGCCACGAGGTCCTCGGGCGAGACCTCGCTGCGCAGGATGCGCGCGATATGCGCCAGCAACGCGTCGCCGACGCGGTGGCCATGCGTGTCGTTGACCTGCTTGAAGTGGTCGACGTCGACGAAGGCCAGCGCATGCAGCGTGCAGCGGCCGTCGTCCTCGGCGCGGGACGTGAACTCGGCGCGGTTCAGAAGCCCGGTGAGCGAGTCGTAGCGCGCGAGAAACTCGACGCTTTCCTGCGCCTTCAAGGCCATGCGCCGCTGCAGCACGTAGGCCGAAGCGGGCAGCGACACCATCAGCAGGCAAGCCGCGCTGAGGATCAGGCCGAAGGACTGGAAGCTGGCGGTGAAGAACGCGCGCGTGTCCGTCACGTCGGCATAGACCTCGGCCACGCC